>NZ_JBXWSK010000001.1:0-149145 GCF_059613385.1 Ruegeria sp. BHSA162 | reverse complement strand
TGCTTATTCCGGAAGAGAACGAGAAGGATCTGGCCGACATCCCCGACAACGTGAAGGAAGGGCTGGAGATCATCCCGGTCAAGCACGTGTCGGAAGTTCTGGAGCGCGCACTGGTGCGCAAACCTGAGCCGATCGAATGGGATGAGGCCGCCGAAGAAGCCGCGGCCGCAGCGGCCAAGGCTTCGGATAACAGTGGACCATCAGCCACGGCGCACTGATCTGAAAACAACGAGAAGGGCGGGGAATAATCCCCGCCCTTTCTGATTCAAAGCCCGATTACAGGTTTTGATGGGTCCAGAACTTCTTCCTCGTCTATGTAGCGCTGGAATTTCTCAGGGGGTAGGGCGGACCGGACTGCGATCCAGAAAATCGTCGATGACAGCAGAGCGCAAAACAAGATGTCCCACCCGAACGGGATCAGGTGCAGCGCGCCGTCTCCGAACTGACCAAGAAACGAGATCAACCCAAGTCCAGCCAGATAGGGCGCGAGCCACAAGGCCTGATTGAGATCCATCTGCTCCAGGCGTCCCCGAAACCGCGCCAAAAGCAGGAGCAGCCCGATCAGAAGGGTGATGCCTAGGCGCCAGACAGTATCCCAGCCGCTCCAGTAGACGATCAGAGTTGCAATCGCAAAGGCCAGCATTCCGACAAAACCAACCGCTGGAACGCGGATCGAACGGGGCCTGTCTGGCAATAGGCTGCGCAGGCATACAACGGCGATGGGGCCGACGGCGAAGGACAGGACGATCGCTGCCCCGTTCAGGGCGATCACCGTCTCAAAGGGAATGGTCAAAAGGAAAAGAGTGCCAATCACGAAGTTGAGCACCAGCGCCCAGATGGGCACGCCAAATGCCGACAGGTGTTGGATGCGCGCAGGCAGAAACCCGTTCTGCGACAGGGCCATCGCGATCCGAGCGTTCGAGCCGGTGGCCACGAGGGCGTTTCCGAACGGTCCGATCACCGAGCCGACGTTTAGGATGCTGATGAACCACAATATCCCAACGGACATTATGACCCCGTCCAAAGGGCCCTCTCCGGCAAAACTCAGCTTGGCCCAGCCCTGCGCCAGCATCTGAGGGTCGAGCGAGCCGATGAAAGCGATCTGCAGGCCCAGATAGATCGCCGCACACATGATGATCGACAATACAAGCGCCGCCGGAATGTCGAATTTCGGGTTTCGCACCTCGCCTGCCATGTCGACCACATGCCTGAACCCGATGAACGAGAAGATTACACCACCGGTCGAAACGGCGGCCATTATTCCCTTGAGCCCATACGGTGCGAACCCCTCGGGCTGCGTGAAGTTCTCGGCATTGAAACTTGAAAGGATCAGCACCACGGACAACAGGATTGGAATGGCCACTTTTGCGCTTGTTATCATTGTGTTGACCCGCGCAAAGAACTTTACGCCAAGCATGTTGATCAGGACGAAGAACACCATGAATGCCAAGGCCACAGCCTGTCCGGGCGCGGTCAGGTCACCAGATGGCGCATGCAGCCAGCGTGCATAGGGTGCGAGGTAGGACAGCATCGCCTCGACCTCGATCGGAGCGGTCGTGTTGTACCCGATCCAGGCAGTCCAACCCATCGTCATGGCGACGATATTGCCGTGTGAAAACTGCGGAACCCGAGCGATCCCTCCGGGGATCGGCAACATGGCAGAGATTTCGGCGAATGTGATGGCCAGAATGAACATTGCGACGGCCCCGATGACCCAGGACAAAACGGCCGCGGGGCCTGCGTGCTGAACGGCCAGAAGCGGCCCGAACAGCCATCCTGAGCCAATGATTCCTCCGACAGATATGAATGTCAGACCCACCAGGCCGATGTCGCGCTTTAGTTCGGCCATGCATGTCCCTGATTGCCATGCCGGTGCTGCACCGGCCCGAACTCAAGGATAGACGCCGAGTCTCATCCGTTTCAAGCGTCGAAAAAGAGAGGGAATGGTGGGTGATAAGAGATTTGAACTCCTGACATCTTCGATGTGAACGAAGCGCTCTACCACTGAGCTAATCACCCGTAGGGCGGCGTCTTACAGTGCTTTTTATCCGGCTGCAAGAGGGGAGATGGCTGGAGTTCTTAACCTCTTCAGGCATGAGGATATCCTGCGCCAAGCTGTGAAATCGACACGGTCATTCTGAGGCGTCGGCTCGTGTTGCAGGTAGTCGTTCCTACGACAAGGCCCCGGAAATCCGGGGCCTTGTCCATTCGAGAATCGCGCCGTTTCTAGAGGATGAAGTCGTCCGCTGTCAGGTCAAGGAGGCCATTCAAGCGGATGACCATCTCGGGCGATTTGTCCCCGTCGGTGTCGATGAAGACCAGGGTCCTGTCCGAAGCCGTTCCGCGAGAATCGATCTGCTTGTAGTAGATCTCACCTTCATCCGCAGTCGAGAACGGCGTCGTTCCGTTGAAGGTGAAAGCATCATCGCCATCCAGAACCGTGCTGGCGTCAATTCCGCTGAGGTCAATCTTGTCCACGCCGACTTCGAAATCGGTGATGACATCCGCCGAGCCTGCGGATTTTGAGCTGTCCTTTATCGTGTTGAACACGAAGGTATCGGCATCGTCGCCACCGGTCAGGAAGTCTTTTCCGGTTCCTCCGGCCAAGATATCTTGACCGGTGCCGCCCAGCAGTTTGTCGGATCCTGTTCCGCCTGTCAGAGTGTCATTTCCTTGACCGCCTTCCAGTGTGTCCCTTCCTTCCAGGCCGTTGAGTGTGTCGTTTCCATCATTACCCTGCAAGATGTTGGCTTTTTTGGACCCGGTTATCTGGTCAGCTTGAGCGGTCCCGGAAACGTTTTCGATGCGTTGCAAAGTGTCAACGCCGTACCCGGTGTCCTGCGCCTCGATATTCGACAGATCAACAGTGGCAGCCCCGGTGCCGAGGAAGCGAATCCAGTCGCTGCCACCACCTCCATCAAGAACATCGTTTCCGTCCGCGTCCTGCGCAAGGATGTTGTCCTTGCCGCCGCCGCCAAGAACCGTATCGGCACCAGTGTCACCAGACAACGTATCGTGGCCACCGCCGCCGCTGAGTGTATCTTCACCCTCGGCGCCGTAGATGGTGTCGGAACCACCGCGACCCTGCAGGACGTTGCCAACCTCGTTTCCGAGGATGGCGTCCCCACCGTTGCCGCCAATCGCGTTCTCGATGACGACAGAATTGGCGATTGTAAAACCGCCGCGAACACCTTCGGCGGATGATACTGCACCTCCGGCGTCGTCCCCCTCGAGGTCGCCGTCGTTCAGGTTGATCGTCACTGAACGCCCGACACCGGCGGCCGAAAGTGTGTCGATTCCGCCAGTATCCCAAATTGAGGTCCAGGCCGTTCCGACCTTGTTCGATCCTTTGATCTTGTACACGTCGTTTTCGGTGTTGTGCTGCTGGGTGCCGTAGATCGCCTGCAGTGCTGCGATGTCCAACGCCATTGGCGAGGCAGTGCCGCCGATATCGTAGTAGTGCAGGGGGAACATTTCGGGGTAACCCGAATTGTAGGACATGATCGTGTAGACGCCCTGATTTTGTCCGTCCGTCCCGAAGTCGTCAAAGGGTTGGGTAACCCCGGGAAAGACCGAGGAAGAACCGCCGTCATCATGGGGGTGAGCTAACCCCATGCCATGTAGAATTTCATGCAGTACCGTCGCGAAGCCTTCACCGCCCTTACGCAAAGCAGCCTTGCTCCACAAAACGGTATCGTACGCAAACAGGCCAAACAGCGCATCCAAACCGAGTGAGCCGGACAGCAGAGGCGTATCGCCCGGCACTTGGTGAAACCCGATCGAACCTCCCAGGGTGTCTTGGGTCACCAAGCCATAAGTCAGGTTCACCTGGTTGATGGTGCCATTGGGCGCGAGAAAGTTTGTCTCGGTGAACTCAATGGGGATGATCGTTTCGATCAGGTCGAATGCTGCCCGAATTGCCGCCTTCATGTACTTTGCAAACGGTTGATCCCCAAGGGTGCCGTCATCAAACGAATATGTAAGCGTTCCAGCCGGGCCTCCGATATTGGTGCTGAGATCCCAGGATGTCCCCCAGATCAATCCGTCTACGTACGTAAGCCCGGTCGGGTTGGCGCCCGGACTGGTTGTATTGGCAATCGACATAGAAAATTATCGCCTTCTTTGGTGTTCAACTGGTTTCAGTATTTTTGGGGCCTCTAGCAGCCCCCTGTTTGCTGCGCGCGATCATGGTGGAGGGTATCGGAAAGTACCATGGAGGAATTCCCGGCCTCTGAATTCTTTCAGGGACTCTTCTCTCGTGGACGTGCCAGAAAGTAAATAGTTCCCAGATGGTTGTGGCTCGATTGGGTCAAGACTTCGGCAAAACCGTGTCGTCAAGTAAACGTCGGGGCAGTGGATAAGTCGGGTCTACACAGCGAGTGGGCTTTCCCCTTCGGTTCGAGCAAGGCTCCTGCGGACAAACCAAAAAGCAATCTTTCAATTCGACAGCCTATGCGGGAGCGCAGTCTGGCAACCGCAATTGAGCACGCTGGCCGGTGGAAAGTCCGGCGAGTGCCGGTTCACGCAACGGTGCGCGCCGGCACTATCCCAAAGGAGCAAGCCAAAGGCACTCGGGAACAAATTTTCCGGTTCGTGCAAAAAACTTGAAAACGCCGCTTGACGATGCCCGGGCGTGGCCATAATACACCCCAACGTTCAGCAATGAACGGGCAGCGGGCGGTTGTAGCTCAGTTGGTTAGAGTACCGGCCTGTCACGCCGGGGGTCGCGGGTTCGAGCCCCGTCAACCGCGCCATCGCTGCCAGCCTTTGATCCGGGCAAACGGATCGACATAGATCCTAATGCGCGGTTGTAGCTCAGTTGGTTAGAGTACCGGCCTGTCACGCCGGGGGTCGCGGGTTCGAGCCCCGTCAACCGCGCCACTTCTCCTCAAAAATCTTTGCGTTCCCTGTGGACACAGGGTTGCTTTTCTGGACAATCGGTCCCGGCAGGTAGCACGCAGTCGGGGTTTTCGATGGTCAGCTTGAACCGCGTCGTCATGGTTCGGGAAAGCAAGAAATGGATACGTAACCTGGGGCCCGAGGCGCTGGACTGCGCCGAAATTTCGGGAAAATGGGGAACGCAGTTCGGATTCCGCAGCCATACCCAGATCTGGCATCGTAAACACGATATCTGCAAAGGCCCGCTGATGGATGAGCGCGCGGAGGTTCGGCAATTCGATCTGATACTCGCCAACCAGGTCTGGGAACATCTTGACCGGCCCTATGAAGCCACTCTGAACGTGCTGGAAATGCTGCGGCCGGGAGGGTGGTTCTGGTTGGCCGTGCCGTTCTTCATCCCTTTCCATGCCGCTCCGCACGACTGTTCGCGTTGGTCGGCGCGGGGATTGCGCAACTTGCTGACCGAATGCGGATTTGATCCGGGAAGTATACAGGCCGCGCAATGGGGCAACCGTCAGGCGGCTTTGCGGAACCTCGAGCAGGTGTGGCCGCCCGTCTATGACCCTGAAACCGACAGTCTGGAAAACGACCCGGATTTTCCGATCTGTGCCTGGGCCATGGCGCGAAAGCCCGAAGACGGGTGAACCAAGTGGAGAAAATCTGCTCGTTCACACTTTGTTCTAACTTTTCGGTTGGAGACTCAGCGTCGCTCGCCTATCTCTAGGACACTTGTGTGTTGGGGGCCTGAATGGCTGAGCTGAAGAATATCGAGGTGCGCGGCGCGCGCGAGCACAACCTGAAAAACATTGACGTGGACATTCCGCGCGATCAGCTGGTTGTCATCACGGGTCTGTCCGGGTCGGGCAAGTCGTCGCTGGCATTCGATACGATCTATGCCGAGGGTCAGCGCCGCTATGTCGAAAGCCTTTCGGCCTATGCGCGCCAGTTTCTGGACATGATGGAAAAGCCCGATGTGGATCACATTAGCGGCCTGTCCCCGGCGATCTCGATCGAGCAGAAGACCACGTCGAAAAACCCACGCTCGACCGTGGGAACGGTGACCGAGATCTATGACTATCTGCGCCTGCTGTTCGCGCGCGCAGGCACGCCCTACAGCCCTGCCACCGGTTTGCCGATCGAAGCCCAGCAGGTTCAGGACATGGTCGATCGGATCATGGCGATGGAGGAGGGCACCCGAGGCTATCTGCTGGCGCCCATCGTTCGCGACCGCAAGGGTGAGTACAAGAAAGAGTTTCTGGAACTGCGCAAGCAGGGGTTCCAGCGCGTCAAGGTCGATGGCCAGTTCTACGAACTGGACGAGCCGCCGACGCTGGACAAGAAGTTCCGCCATGACATCGACGTGGTTGTTGATCGGATCGTCGTGCGCGAGGGGATGGAGACCCGCCTGGCCGACAGCCTGCGCACCGCGCTGGATCTGGCCGATGGCATCGCGATACTGGAGACCGCCCCGCGCGAGGGAGAGCCCGAGCGCATCACGTTTTCCGAGAACTTTGCCTGTCCGGTCAGTGGGTTCACCATCCCCGAGATCGAACCGCGCCTGTTTTCCTTCAACGCGCCCTTTGGGGCTTGCCCGGATTGCGACGGGCTGGGGGTCGAGCTGTTTTTCGATGAACGGCTTGTGGTGCCCGATCAGACCTTGAAACTGTATGACGGCGCACTGGCTCCATGGCGCAAGGGCAAGTCGCCCTATTTCCTGCAGACGATCGAAGCGATCGCGCGCCACTACGAGTTCGACAAGAACACGCCGTGGAAGGACCTTCCGGCGCATGTGCAGCAGGTGTTTCTGCATGGCTCGGGCGATGATGAAATCCAGTTCCGCTATGACGAAGGCGGACGGGTCTATCAGGTGACCCGCAGCTTTGAAGGCGTTATCCCGAACATGGAGCGCCGCTATCGCGAAACCGACAGCGCGTGGATCCGCGAGGAATTCGAACGGTATCAGAACAACCGTCCCTGCCACACTTGCGAGGGCTATCGCCTGCGCCCCGAGGCGTTGGCCGTCAAGATTGCAGGGCTGCATGTCGGTCAGGTGGTCGAAATGTCGATCAAAGAGGCTCTGGCCTGGGTCGAGGACGCGCCGAACCATCTGAGCGCCCAGAAAAACGAGATTGCCCGCGCGATTCTGAAAGAGATCCGTGAGCGGTTGGGGTTTCTGAATAACGTTGGTTTGGAATACCTTACGCTGTCTCGTTCAAGTGGTACCCTGTCAGGCGGCGAAAGCCAGCGCATCCGGCTGGCCAGCCAGATCGGCTCGGGCCTGACCGGCGTGCTTTACGTGCTGGACGAACCCTCGATCGGGTTGCATCAGCGCGACAATGACCGCCTTTTGGGCACGCTGAAGAACCTGCGCGATCAGGGCAACACCGTGATCGTCGTCGAGCATGACGAGGAAGCCATCCGCGAAGCCGACTATGTGTTCGACATCGGCCCCGGTGCCGGCGTGCATGGCGGGCAGGTGGTCAGCCACGGCACGCCCGAGCAGATCGCGGCCGATGCGGCCTCGATTACAGGGCAGTATCTGTCGGGGGTTCGGGAAATTCCGGTGCCCGCCGAGCGGCGCAAGGGGAACAAGAAAAAGGTAACGGTTGTAAAGGCTTCGGGCAACAACCTCAAAGACGTGACGGCCGAGTTTCCGCTGGGCAAGTTCGTCTGCGTGACCGGGGTGTCGGGCGGCGGCAAGTCGACCCTGACGATCGAGACGCTGTTCAAGACCGCCTCGATGCGTCTGAATGGTGCGCGTCAGACGCCTGCGCCCTGCGAAACGATCAAGGGGCTGGAACATCTGGACAAGGTGATCGACATCGACCAGCGGCCCATCGGGCGCACGCCGCGGTCGAACCCGGCCACCTATACCGGCGCCTTCACCCCGATCCGCGACTGGTTCGCCGGGCTGCCCGAAGCCAAGGCGCGGGGCTACAAGCCCGGGCGGTTCAGCTTCAACGTCAAGGGCGGGCGCTGCGAGGCCTGTCAGGGCGACGGGGTCATCAAGATCGAGATGCATTTCCTGCCCGACGTCTATGTCACCTGCGAGACCTGCAAGGGCGCGCGTTACAACCGCGAGACGCTCGAGATCAAGTTCAAGGGCAAGTCCATCGCCGACGTGTTGGACATGACGGTCGAAGACGCGCAGGAGTTCTTCAAGGCCGTACCCTCGATCCGCGACAAGATGGATGCGCTGGCACGCGTGGGGCTGGGCTATATCAAGGTCGGCCAGCAGGCCACGACCCTGTCGGGCGGCGAGGCGCAGCGGGTCAAGCTATCGAAAGAATTGGCAAAACGTTCGACGGGCCGGACCTTGTACATCCTGGACGAGCCCACAACCGGCCTGCATTTCGAAGACGTGCGCAAGCTGTTGGAAGTGCTGCATGAACTGGTCGATCAGGGCAATACTGTCGTCGTGATCGAACACAATCTGGACGTGGTGAAAACCGCCGACTGGATCATCGACATCGGCCCTGAGGGTGGCGATGGCGGCGGCGAGATCGTTGCCGTGGGCGCCCCGGAAAAGGTCGCCGAATGCGAGCGCAGCCACACCGGGCGATACCTCAAGCCGATGCTGAACCCCGAGCGCGTGGCGGCCGAATAGGGCGCCTGCGCGTCAGTACAGAATATCCGCCACCGCGCCGATAAGGTTCAGCACTTTGCGCGTATCGGGGTCGATTCTGTAGACGTAGTCGCCCGCGCGAACGTAGCTGCCGCCACGTTTCAGGCCATAGCGGTACGGATCGTCGATCCAGACATAGTCGCGATCAATCCGGTCTCCGACCTTGTACCAGTTCTTGGCCTGACCGGGCGGGACGCAGGGCACGGCCTTCTTGGCCAACCCGGGCGGGCAATTGGCAACGGATTTTGCGCCCTTCTGCGGGGCCACGCGTTCGACCGAGAACGTGTCCTTGGTCTTTCCTTTGCCTTTGCTGTTGTCAGCCAGTGTCGCGACCGGGGTCAGTGACAGGCCGGCAAGCAGTGCAATATGCATAAGTGTCTTCATGGGCGGTTCCCCTCGGTTCGTCGCGCCGTCATGCCGCGTTTCCCGATATTTTGGAATGACCGCCCGAAGTGCAAGCCCTGGGCGGCGAAATGCCGCCCAAGCTCAGCTGCGGCCGCGCTTTTCGAACCGGGGCAGCATGGCCGAGAAATCCATTCCCTTGCCGTCTTCGGCTTCGACGAGCTGTTCGTAAAGCGCAGTGGCGATCTGGCCCATCGGCGTGTCGGCGTCGGCGCTTTCGGCGGCCTGCTGGCTGAGCCGCAGGTCCTTGAGCATCAGCTCGGCAGCGAAACCGGGCTTGTAGCCGTTGTCCGCAGGTGACTGCGGCCCGACACCGGGGGCGGGGCAATAGGCGTTCATGCTCCAGCTGTAGCCCGACGAGGTGCTGACCACGTCGAACATCTTTTGCCGGTCCAGACCGAGCTTGTCGGCCAAGGCAAAGGCCTCGCAAGTGGCGATCATGGTGACACCCAGGATCATGTTGTTGCAGATCTTGGCGGCCTGACCGGCGCCCGCCGCGCCGCAATGCACCGCCTTCTGGCCCATGATGTCGAACAGCGGGGCCGCCTTGGCAAAGGCCGTGTCCGAGCCGCCGGCCATGAAGGTCAGCGTGCCCGCGGCCGCGCCACCGATTCCGCCCGAAACCGGCGCGTCCACGGCCAGAAGCCCGGCCTGTTCGGCCTGCTCCGCTACGGCGCGGGCGCTGTCCACATCGACGGTCGAACAGTCGATGAACACCGCGCCTTTCTCCATGTGCGGAATGATCTGATCGGCCACCGCGCGCAGAATGTCGCCATTGGGCAGCATGGTGATGACCGCCTCGGCGCCGCGGACCGCATCAGTGGCCGTTTCGGCCTTGGTCACGCCCTCGACCGACACGCCCGCGGTGTCGAACCCGGTCACGTCGTGACCGGCCTTGGCCAGATTGGCCGCCATCGGCGCGCCCATGTTGCCCAGGCCAATGAATCCGATCTTCATGTTTCACTCCTCCTCGAATGTCAGCGTGTCCGCGCCCAGCGGCATCAGCATCCGTGATACCGCCGTGGCCGGCACGTTCATGTCCGCAAACTGCCATTTCGGGTTGCGGTCCTTGTCGATGATCTGCGCCCGGATGCCCTCGAGAAAATCGCCGTGCTCCATCGATCGGAAGGTAAAGCGGTATTCCAGCTCCAGCGCCTTGCGCATGGTCAGGGCGGGGCCGCGCAGGCGGTGCAGCATCTCGATCGTGCAGGCCATGGACAGCGGCGAATTGCGGCCCATCGCCTCAAGCGCCCCGCGGGTGAATTCGGTGTCGCCATTGCGCAGGTCGGTCAGCACGTCGCCCAGGGTTTCCCCACCGAAGAAACGGTCGATGTCGTCCTGCGGCAAGGTGCGGTCCGGGGCAGGGGCGGCGTGTTCGGCCAGCAGGTCGGCTTGGCCCGAGGCCTCGAGCATCTCGATCATGTCGGGCCATTGGTCCTGTGGGATGAAGTGATCGGCGAACCCGGCATAGATCGCGTCGCCCGGACCCATGCGCGCGCCGGTGACGCCCAGATATTCGCCCAACCGCCCCGGCGCCAGCGCCAACAGCAGCGACCCGCCCACATCCGGCACCAGCCCGATCGAGCATTCGGGCATCGTGATCTTCGAGCTTTCGCCGACGATCCGGTGCGTCCCGTGACAGCCGATGCCCACGCCGCCGCCCATGGTAAAGCCTTGCAGGAAGCTGACCACCGGCTTGGGATATTCGAAGATCATCGCGTTCAGACGGTATTCATCGCGCCAGAACTTCTGCCCATAGGCATAGTCGCCCTTGGTGCCCGTTGCGTACAACTCGGCAATATCACCGCCCGCACAAAAGGCCTTGTCGCCCTCAGCATCAAGGATGACCAGATCGACCTCGTCATCCTCGCGCCAATTGCGCAGGGCGGTGTCGATGGCCATGCACATCTCGTAGCTCAGCGCATTCAGCGCCTTGGGCCGGGTCAGGGTGATCCGGCCGGCGCGGCCCGTGGTGCGGATGTCGATATCGGACATGGAAACCTCAGCGATGGGCGAGCAGTTGGCGGGCAACGATCACGCGCATGATCTCATTCGTGCCTTCCAGAATTTGATGCACCCGCAGATCGCGCACAAGCTTTTCGATGCCGTAATCGGCCAGATAGCCGTAACCGCCATGCAGTTGCAGGCACTGATCGACCACTTTCGATCCGGTCTCGGTCACGAATTTCTTGGCCATCGCGCAGAATTTGGTGGCGTCGGGCGCGCCCTGATCCAGCTTCCATGCGGCCTGCCGCAGGAAGGTGCGGGCGGCCTGCAACTCTATCTCCATGTCGGCCAGGCGGAACTGCAGGGCCTGGAACTGGTCGATGGTTTGGCCGAAGGCCTTCCGCTCGGACATGTACTGCAGCGTCATGTCCAGCCCCGCCTGCGCCGCGCCCAGCGAGCATGAGGCGATGTTCAGGCGCCCGCCGTCCAGGCCCATCATCGCGTATTTGAACCCGTCGCCCTCGGTCCCGACAAGGTTCTCGGCCGGGATCTTGCAGTCGTCGAACTGGACCTGCGCGGTGGGCTGGCTTTTCCAGCCCATCTTCTGTTCCAGCGCGCCAAAGCTGAGGCCTGTTGTGCCGTCCTCGACATAGACGGTCGAGATTCCCTTGGGCCCGTCGCCGCCTGTGCGCACCATGCAGACATAGGCGTCGGAATAGCCGCCGCCCGAGATGAAGGCCTTGGTGCCGTTCAGCGTATAGCCCTCGTTGGTGCGCTCGGCCCGCGTCTTGAGCGCCGCCGCGTCGGAACCCGAGCCCGGTTCGGTCAGACAATAGCTGAGCACCGTGTTCAGGCTGAGAACGTCGGGCATGATGCGTGATTTCAATTCATCGCTGGCAAAGCTGTCCAACATCTTGGCGCACATGTTGTGGATCGACAGAAAGGCCGCGACCGAGGGGCAGGCCATCGACAGTGCCTCAAATACCAGCGTGGCGTCGAGACGGGTCAAGCCCGAGCCGCCGCTTTCTTCGGACACGTACAGTCCACCAAAGCCCAGTTCACCGACCTTGGGCCACAGATCCTTGGGGATGGTGCCCTCGGCCTCCCACTGGCGGGCGAAAGGTGCGATCTGTTCTTGCCCGAACGCGTAGGCCATATCGAAAATGGCCGTCTGTTCCTCGGTCAGCGCGAAATCCATGGCCGGTCTCCCCCTTGTGGCGACGTGAATTGAACGACTGTTTATTTATTGCGCAATCCTTACAGAAATTTTTCACGCGGAGCAAACCCCGTGATGCTCATGCGCCGGATTTGGGTGATTGCCAAAAGGCGGTTATGCTGAGCCATTCGTTTTATTGATTGATCGGAGTTGTGGATGTCGAATTACAAGATGGCCGTGGTTGCGATACACGGAATGGGCAGCCAGTCGGTCGGACCGAACCAGCCGTCCTCGGTGCCGACGTTTTCGAGCGACTTGCACGATCGGGTGGGGCGGCAGTTGGGGCAGGACATGAGCAAAGTTGCCTGGCACGAGGTGATCTGGGCGCAAATCCTGCAGGGCCGGCAGATGGACTATCTGAACAGCATAAGCCCCTATACGGGCTATGACCGCACGCGCCGTTTCGTTGTGTGCAACCTGTCTGACGCGGCATCCTATCGCCCGACCCCCGACGGCAGCGACAAGACCTATGCCGCGATCCATGAACGAGTTGCGCAGGTGATACGCATCGTCCGGTTTCAGATCGGCGAGCGCGCGCCCATCCTGATCGTCGCTCATTCCTTGGGTGGGCACATTATGTCGAACTACATCTATGACCTTCAGCGCCATCTGCGCCACGGTGGATTGCCGCAGCATGGCGTTCCGGTGGAGGACATGCAGACTGTAGTCGGGATGGTCACGTTTGGCTGCAACATCCCGATCTTTCTGTTTGCCTATCCCGAACAGGACATCACGCCGATCCAACGCCCCAACCAGGAATTGCCACTGACCCTGCAATTCCATAACTGGTGGCAGAACTATTATGACAAGCACGACGTTCTTGGCTTTCCCCTTGGACCGATCGCGCCCAGCTATGGGCAGCTTGTCGGGACGGGTGTGATCACCGATCAGGCTATTCGGGTCGGGAATATCTTCACCGGATGGAATCCGTTTTCGCACAATGGGTATTGGAAAGCCCGCAGCCTGTATGAGCCCGTGGCCGACCGGATCAGACAGATCCTGAATGCGGTATGAGCGTCACAGATCAGCGTGGAATTCGTCGATCAGGTGTCGGACCACGGCCTGGCCTGGATAGTCGCCATTGGCCAGCGCTTCGGCGTGAACGCGACGCTGTCGCGTGGCCGAGGTGCCGCTCTCGGCGATCTGACGCAAACGGGCCAACTCGGCCATGGTGCCCAATGCTTCGGCATCTTCGGCCAACATGCCCATCAACTCGCCCATCAGGTCGGGCATCGGTTTGATCGAGCGGTCTCCGAAGTCGATCAGACCTTCGCCCACGCCGTAGCGCTGCGCGCGCCAGCGGTTTTCGCCGATCAGGAACCGATCATATTGCCGCCAGCGCAGGTTGCGGTCTTTCAGACGGCAGAGCATTCGGGTCAGTGCCTGCACCATGGCCGCAAGCGACAGCGCGTGTTCCATGCGAGGCTGCACATCCATGATCCGCGTCTCGAGCGTCGGATAGCTGTGCGACGGTCGAAGGTCCCACCAGATCTTCGAGGTATCCTCGATTACGCCCAATTCGACCAGGACACCGGTGGTGCGCTCGTATTCGGACCAGCTGCCAAAAACAGGGGGCAGGCCGGTGCGGGGCAGGTTGTCGAACACCGTCAGGCGATACGAGGACAGCCCGGTATCCTGTCCGTTCCAGAATGGTGATGAGGTTGAAAGCGCCAGGAGGTGGGGCAGAAAATAACATAGTTGCGGCAGGATATCGGCGCGCTGCGCGGGATCGTCCACGCCGACATGCACATGCATCCCGCAGATCAGCATGCGCCGGGCGACACCCCCCAGCGCGTGTTGCAGGTTGTCATACCGCTCTTTTCGCGTGTGGTGCTGGTCTTTCCAATCCGCAAAAGGGTGGCAGGATACAGCGATGGGAGACAGGTTGTGCTCGGCGGCGCGCTTGGCGACACAGGACCGCAGCCGTCTGAGGTCCTCACGCGCGGACTTGACCGTCGTATGCGGGCGGGTTCCAACCTCGATCTGGCATTGCAGGAATTCCGGGCTGACCTGGCCTTCAAAATCCGCCTGGCAGGCCTGCATCAATGCCTCGGGCGCCTGCGCCAGTTGCAAGCTGTCGCGATCGACAAGCAGGTATTCCTCTTCGATGCCGATCGTGAAATCCTGCTGCATGTGCGGGCCTCCCGTTCCCTTTTGGGATCAGTGAATACGGAATCCGCTCTTTTGCCAAGGCTTTGGCGCCATCGACCTTGCGCTGACCCGTGTGCCGACGGTAAGCACCGCAGAAGCCAGACAGATAATCGGAGCCTTATGTCGTGAAACCCAGGAAATTCCCGAAGCTCAATGCATTCTTGGACAGGTTCGGCACACGGTTGATCGACAAGGCCCCCGAGCGGGATGAGCGGGCACGGCTTGAAGCATTCGAGCGGGCAGGCGGCCTGACGCGACCGGCCTATGCCCTGTCACCCGGGATGGAAAGGTTCGATATTGCCGAACTGGTCTCAGAATATACGGTCCATGCCGAAGCACTGGCTGCTTTGAAGGATCCTGAGCGGAACCAGACCGGCTACCGGATCGGCAACGGGTACTACGACAGTCCGGACGCCGACGCTCTGTACTTGATGATCCGACGGTTCAAGCCGAAACGCGTCGTCGAGGTCGGATGTGGAAACTCCACCCGAGTGACCCGGCAAGCTGTTCTAGACGGCGGCTTGGAAACGCGGATCACGGCGATCGACCCGTATCCGCGCGCAGACATCGCGCATGTTGTTGATCAATTCGAACAGAAACGACTGGAAGAGGTCGACGCATCCGTGTTCGATCAGCTCGAGGCCGGAGACGTTCTGTTCATCGACTCGAGCCATGTCGTGCGCATGAGCAATGACGTAGCGCATCTGTTCTGCCGCATCATTCCGAACCTGAAACCGGGCGTCGTGATCCATGTCCACGATGTTTTTTTGCCCTATGAATACCCCAAGCGGTTTTTCTATGACTGCCCGGGTTGGGGCGAGCAGTACATGCTGCACGCTTTGCTGCAATCTGGTTCTTTTTCAATGCTTTGGCCCGGTTTTTACCTTCAGCAGGCGCGCCCCGATGCCGTCGAAGCGTTGCCTTTTCTGACTGAAGGCCGCGCGCAGAGTATTTGGGTTCAGAAGCGGTAAAGCAGATTTTTTCGTGATCCGCTTTTTGAAAGCGCGCGTACCCCTTTCCATATCACGCTGGAGAGGAGACTAAACATGTTCCGTCGTACATTCATGGGTGCCGCAGCCGCCGTCGCACTCGCACTGCCGATGAAAGCCCAAGCCGCAGACATCGTGGACACCGCAGTTTCGGCCGGGTCGTTCAACACGCTGGTTGCCGCTGTTCAGGCCGCCGGTCTGGTGGACACGCTGAAGGGCAAAGGCCCCTACACGGTGTTCGCGCCCACCGATGAAGCGTTCGCCGCTCTGCCCGAGGGTACAGTCGAGACGCTGCTGATGCCCGAAAACAAGGATCAGCTGGTCGCCATCCTGACCTATCACGTTGTGCCGGCTAAAGTGATGTCGGGTGACATCGCTGGTAAGCGGGCCAAGGTTCTGACCGTTCAGGGCGAACGTCTGAGCGTCAATGCCAAGAACGGCGTCAAGGTCGACGGAGCGAATGTCGTTCAGGCCGACATCGAGGCAAGCAACGGCGTCATCCACGTCGTCGACACTGTTCTGATCCCCGAGTAATCAAGACACTCGCCACAAAATCAAAGCCCCGGTCGATCGGCCGGGGCTTTGTCGTTTCAAAGCAGTCTGACTTTTGTTCCGATCTGGACCAGAGGATACAGTTCCTCGACATGCTGGTTGTACAACCCGATGCACCCGGATGAACTTTGGCGTCCGATCTTGCGGGTGTCATGTGTGCCATGCACCAGGTAAGCCGGCCAGGACAGGTACATGGCGCGGGTGCCAAGTGGGTTGCCCGGATCTCCACCTTCCATGCGGATCGGCAGGTTGGGATCGCGCTCGCGCATCGATGCGGTCGGCGTCCAGCTGGGGTTTTCCGCTTTGCGCACGACTTCGGTGTAGCCGCGTTTGGTCAGCTCTTCGCTCATGGGAACCGAGCTGGGGTACAGCTTGTAGGTACCGTCAGGACCCCAGTAATGCACCGCCCGGCTGGTGATGTCTGCCAGCAAGCAGCCCACGCCCAGTTCATCGAAGTGATCCTGCCAGTCCTGCTTGGAAAAGGACGATACGTTGCGGCGAACGGGAAGCTGAGTGCTGATCGCCTCCTCGCTTTGAGGGAAGGCGTCCTGGCTCTGCGCCCGCAACAAGGTCGGCGACGCCAATACGGATGCTACCCCCAAAAGGGCCGAGCGGCGGGAAATTCTGGTTGTCACGATGGCCTCCTGGCGACTGACTGCTCGAATTTTCGGCCAATTTATGCCGGGCAGAGAGGTGAAGCCAGAGGTCGGTGCTGAAATTCTCGTGAACGCAGTCCGGCTTGCGCAGTTTTTTGCCAAGCAGAAGCTGCACAAGGTGACGGTTGGCGGACTGGGTTTGCCTGCGGGCAAAAAGGCCGCCCCAATTTTGGGCGGCCTTTGATCTTTAAGTCAGGGTGTTAGTCCATCGCTTTGAAGTTGAACTCGCCACCTTCCTTGATGCCCGATGGCCAGCGCGACGTCACGGTCTTGGTGCGAGTGTAGAACTTGAAGCTGTCGGGGCCGTGCTGGTTCAGGTCTCCGAACATGGATTTCTTCCAGCCGCCGAAGGTGTGATAGGCCAGCGGTACCGGGATCGGGACGTTGATACCAACCATGCCGATATTGACCCGGCTGGCGAAATCACGGGCGGTGTCGCCGTCGCGGGTGAAGATCGCGGTGCCGTTGCCGTATTCATGGTCCATCGCCAGCTTAAGCGCCTCTTCATACGATCCGGCGCGGACGGTGGACAGGACGGGGCCGAAGATCTCCTGCTTGTAGATGTCCATGTCGGGGGTGACATGGTCGAACAGGTGGGGGCCGACAAAGAAACCGTCTTCATAGCCCTGCAGTTTGAAATCGCGGTTGTCGACCACCAGCTTCGCGCCCTGTTCCACGCCCGAGTTGATCAGGCCCAGGATGCGTTCCTTGGCGGCAGCGGTCACGACCGGCCCCATGTCGACGTCGTCGCCGGCGGTATAGGGACCGACCTTCAGCTTCTCGATGCGCGGCACCAGCTTTTCAATCAGCGCATCGGCGGTTTCCTCGCCCACCGGAACGGCCACCGAAACGGCCATGCAGCGTTCCCCGGCAGCGCCGAAACCGGCGCCCACCAGCGCGTCGGCGGCCTGATCCAGATCGGCGTCGGGCATGACGATCATGTGGTTCTTGGCCCCGCCAAAACACTGGGCACGTTTGCCGTTCGCCGTGGCGCGCGAATAGATGTATTGTGCGATGGGGGTCGAGCCGACGAAGGACACACCCTGAATGATCTCGCTGTCCAGCAAGGTGTCCACGGCTTCCTTGTCGCCGTTGACCACCTGGAACACACCTTTGGGCAGACCGGCCTCGACGAACAGTTCGGCCAGCATCAGCGGTACCGATGGGTCACGTTCCGAGGGCTTCAGCACCACCGCGTTGCCGCAGGCCAGTGCAGGGCCGACATGCCACAAGGGCATCATGGCCGGGAAGTTGAACGGCATGATGGCGGCGACAACGCCCAGCGGCTGGCGCATGGAATACATGTCGATGCCGGGGCCGGCGCTGTCGGTGAATTCACCCTTCAGCATCTGCGGGGCGCCGATGCAGTATTCGATCACTTCTAGCCCGCGCTGCAGGTCGCCTTTGGCGTCGGGCAGGGTCTTGCCGTGCTCGCGGCTCAGCGCTTCGGCCAGCTTTTCCATGTCGCGATGCATCAGGTGGACCATCTGCATCATCACGCGGGCGCGCTTTTGCGGGTTGGTCGCGCCCCATGCGGGCTGGGCTGCAGCGGCGTGTTCGATTGCTGCCGTCGTCTCGGCAGCGCTGGCCATCGGGCATTTGTACTGAACCTCGCCCGTGGCGGGGTTGTAGACGTCGTCAAATCGACCGGATGTGCCGGGCGTGTATTCGCCGTTGATGAAATGGGTCAGGTCTTGCATCGCAAACTCCTCCGCTGAATTTGCGCGCAGCATAGGCTTGCATAAATCTCATGAACAGAGGCAATATCCCAAAAGAGTTTTGCAAAAATGCAGGGGTGGGGATGGATCCGAACTGGGATGACATGCGCGTATTCCTGGCGGTTGCGCGCGAGGAAAGCCTGTCTTCGGCCGGGCGGTTACTAAAGATCGACCCGGCGACAGTGGGGCGGCGGGTTTCCCGGTTGGAAGCAGCACTGAAAGCGCCGCTTTTCACGAAGTCACCGCAGGGCTACGTACTGACCTCCGCCGGAGAGCGACTGTTCGAGCACGCTCAAGGCGCTGAGGAGGCGATGCGCGCAGCGGCTGGCGCGATGGAAGGCGCGACCAAGTCTCTGAGTGGTCAAATCCGGATCGGTGCTCCGGACGGAAGCGCCAACTATCTGCTGCCACAAGTCTGCGCCAAAATCAGCGACTCGAATCCCGACCTGGACATACAGATCCTGGCCTTGCCGCGGATCATCAACCTGTCGCGCCGCGAGGCGGATATGGCCATCACCGTCAGCGCCCCGACGGCCGGCAAGCTGCTGGTGCAAAAGATCAGCGACTACAAGCTGCATATGGTGGCAACAGCCGGCTATCTTTCGCGGCATGGACCCATTCGCTCGGTCGGTGAGCTGAAGGGTCACCGCATGATCGGTTATATCCCGGACATGATCTTCGACCGCGAGCTCGATTATCTCAACGATCTGGGTATTGATCGTGTCCCACTTGCATCAAACTCGGTCTCGGTGCAGTTGCGGCAAGCCTCGCTGGGTACCGGGGTGTGTATCGCGCATGACTTCACGTTGCCATTCCATCCTCAGCTGAAAAAAATTCTGACGGATCAAGTCAGTCTGACGCGCAGCTTTCACCTGGTTCGCCATCAGGGTGATCAACGCAACGAACGGTTGAACCGATTTGCAGAAGCGCTCAGCCGGGGAATTCGCGACGAAGTTGCGCGGCTGGAAGCCGAAGCCCAAGCTTGACAGGTTGATCTAATCGGGCAACGCTTTGGAAAACGGGAAAATTATTTCGGAGGTATTGCCCATGCTTGTACAGGCCATTCTGAAGTCCAAGTCGACGGACGGGGTTGTGACGGTGGCGCCTTCGATGACCGTGTCCGAGGCGGCAAAGATTCTGGCCGATAAGCGCATTGGTACGGTGATCGTATCGGAGGACGATGGCGAAACCGCAGCCGGCATCCTCTCGGAACGCGATATCGTGCGGGAATTGGCCGCTAGTGGCAGCGGGTGCCTGACACAGCCGGTCAGCGCCTACATGACCAAGAAACTGGTGACCGCCACCCAACAGGACAAGGTGCAGGACGTTCTCGCTCGCATGACCGAAGGTCGGTTCCGCCACATGCCGATTGTCGAAGATGGCAAACTGATTGGGATCGTCACTCTGGGCGACGTCGTAAAAGCGCAATTGTCCGAACTGGCCATGGAAAAAGATGCCCTGCAGGGCATGATCATGGGGCACTAGCCCCATCTGACGGCATTGCGGCCTCTTGCAGCTGCGGAAAACTTGTGTTTGCTTGCGCAGAAATTTTATTGCTCAGGAGGGCGCGATGCGGGTTGGATTATATCCGGGAACCTTTGACCCCATCACCATGGGTCATATAGATATCATCCGCCGGGCAGCCATGCTGGTCGACAAGCTGGTGATTGGCGTCGCGATCAACCGCGACAAGGGTCCGTTGTTCTCGCTCGAAGAGCGGGTGGCCATGATTGAGGCGGAATGCGCCTACCTGACCGAACAGACCGGCACTGAAATTGTTGCGCATCCGTTCGAAAACCTGCTGATAGACTGCGCCCGGGACGTAGGGGCGCAGATCATCGTACGCGGCCTGCGTGCTGTTGCCGATTTCGAATATGAATTTCAGATGGTTGGGATGAACCGGGCGCTCGACGATTCGATCGAGACCGTGTTCCTGATGGCCGAAGCTCGACACCAGGCGATCGCCTCGAAGCTGGTCAAGGAAATCGCCCGGCTGGGTGGGGACGTGTCGAAATTCGTCACGCCCCAGGTCAATATCGCGCTGAAAGAGCGGTTAGGCTAGGGCGCCCATCGCGGCAGCGGTGTCCAGCATCCGGTTCGAGAAACCCCACTCATTGTCGTACCAGGCCAGAACGCGAACCAGCGTGCCGTCGGTCACTTTGGTTTCGGCCAGCGACACGGTCGAGCTGTGGGAATCGTGGTTGAAATCGATCGAGATCAACGGGCGGGTTTCCGCGGCCAGAACGGTCGGGATCTTGGCCGCTGCCTCGGTGAACAGGGCGTTGACCTCGTCTTCGGTGGTGGGGCGCGATACCTCGACCACGAGATCGACGACCGAGACGTTGGGGGTGGGAACCCGGATCGCTTGACCGGTCAGCTTGCCCTGCAGTTGCGGCAGAACCAGCCCCACAGCCGAGGCGGCGCCAGTGGTGGTCGGGATCATTGACAGGGCAGCCGCGCGCGACAGGTACGGGTCCTTGCCGGCGGTGTCATGCACCGGCTGGCTGGCGGTATAGGCGTGTACCGTGGTCATGTTGCCGTGCACGATACCCAGGCCAGCATCCAGCGCGGCAGCGACCGGCGACAGGCAGTTGGTGGTGCAGGATGCGTTGGAAACCACGGTGTCGGCGGCGGTCAGCTCGTGGTCGTTCACGCCGAACACCACGGTTTTAACCTCGCCATCCCCGCGCGCCGGCGCCGAGATCAGAACCTTTTTCGCGCCGTTCTTGAAATGGCGAGATGCAGCTTCGCGCGTGCGGAACACGCCGGTGCATTCCAGAACCACGTCGACGTCCGACCAATCAAGCGCCTCGGGGTCGCGCTCGCTGGTCAACCGGATCGGGCCGGCGCCTACGTCCAGCCCGGCCTCGGTCAGGGTGACCGGCTTGGTGTAGCGGCCATGCACGCTGTCGAACTCAAACAAATGCGCATTCATTTCAGGCTTGGCGAGGTCGTTGATCGCGACGATCTGCACATCCGTACGACCGCTTTCCATCAGGCCGCGCAGGACACCGCGCCCGATCCGTCCAAATCCGTTGATTGCAAGTTTGAGTGTCATGTCGCGCTCCGTCTGAATGGCCGCTAAGCCGCGATTGAAATCAGTTAGCGCTAACAAAGGCAGTAAGGCGAAAATGTCAAGCAAAACCTCTGTCAGCGCCAGAACGCGACCCAGTCGAGAAAGTCGTAGAACTTCTTGCCGAGGAACAGGAGGTGCTCGGTTCCAAACAGCGCGAAATCCAGCATCAGACCACCAAGGATGAGGACTCCCAGCCAGATCGCGATTTGGTTTGTCATTGCTGCTCCGAACAAAAAAGCCCGCCCAGATAACCTGAGCGGGCGACGCGGTTCAAGCGGTCTTGATGAGATCAGTTAAGCCGTCCCATGGCGACGGCCACATCGGCCATGCGTACTGAGAAGCCCCATTCGTTGTCGTACCACGCCAGCACGCGAACCATACGGCCGTCCACGACGCGGGTCTGGTCGGGCGCGAAGATCGAGCTTTCCTCGGTGTGGTTGAAATCGGTCGACACCAGGGGGGCGGGTTCATAGCCCAGGACGCGCTGCATCGGCCCCTTGGCGGCCTCGGCGACGATGGCGTTGACTTCGTCGACGGTCACTTCGCGCGCGGCGCGGAAGGTCAGGTCGACGGCGGACACGTTCGGCGTGGGCACGCGAATGGCCGAACCGTCCAGGCGCCCCTTGAGGTTCGGCAGAACCTCGCCCAGCGCCTTGGCGGCACCGGTGCTGGTGGGGATCATCGACATGGCGGCGGCGCGGGCGCGGTACAGGTCGCTGTGGCGGCGGTCCAGCGTGGGCTGGTCGCCGGTATAGGCGTGGATCGTGGTCATGATGCCGTTTTCGATGCCGATGCCTTCGTCCAGAACCTTGGCAAGCGGGGCAAGGCAATTCGTGGTGCACGAGCCATTCGACACCATCCTGTCGTTGGCGGTCAGGCTGTTGTGGTTGACGCCGAACACGATCGTTTTGTCCACGTTCTTGCCCGGAGCCGACAGCAGAACCTTTTGAGCGCCACGTTCAAGGTGTGTTTTCGCCTTCAGCCCGTCGTTGAACTTGCCGGTGCATTCCAGAACGACGTCACAGCCTTCCCAGTCCAGCTCGTTCATGTCGTAGGTCGAGAACATCTGCATCGGCCCGCGACCCAGGTCCATCGTGTTGCCGCTGATCGAGACGTCGCGCGGAAAGCGGCCGTGGATGCTGTCGTATTTCAGCAGATGCGCCGAGGTTTCAAGCGGTCCGGTGGCGTTGACCTTGATCACTTCGATGTCGTTGCGGCCTGACGCGGCAATGTGCGACAGGGTACAGCGGCCGATGCGGCCAAAACCATTGATGCCGACCTTGATGGTCATGTGACGTCTCCAAATCCGCTTGTGTTCCGGGCGATATAGCGATGATCGGTCCATCTAAAAAGATAGAAAATACCATATTTGCAATGTGTTAGCGCAAACTTGGTGTGGTTGCGCTAACGCTTGCGCTAGCTGTCGGATCGGTTAGGGTCCAAAGTGCGACGGATGAACGGAAAGGATGCGGTATGAGCGGTTTGCTGGCCCTGTTGGACGATGTGGCGGGAATCGCCAAAGTGGCGGCGGCCTCGGTCGACGATGTGGCGGCGGCGGCCGGCAAGGCGGGGGCCAAGACAGCGGGCGTGATCATCGACGACGCGGCCGTCACGCCGAAATACGTCCAAGGGTTTGCTCCAGCGCGCGAGTTGCCGATCATCTGGCGCATCGCGCGCGGGTCGATGTTCAACAAGGTCATTCTGCTGCTGCCTGTGGCGCTGTTGCTGGCGAACTTCGCGCCGTGGCTGATAACGCCCTTGCTGATGATCGGCGGGTCATACCTGTGTTTCGAGGGCGCCGAGAAGATTTTTCACGTGCTGTTCCCGCATGGCAGCCACGTGATCGAAGAAGACATGAGTGTGCGCGATCCGGGTCATCTGGAGGAGCAGAAGATCAAGGGCGCGATCAAGACCGATTTCATCCTGTCCGCCGAAATCATGACCATCGCTCTTTCTGCCATCGAGGCCCCGAATGTCTGGATGCAGGCCGCAACGCTGGCTGTGGTGGGGATCGGTGTTACGGTGGCCGTCTACGGCTCGGTCGCGTTGATCGTCAAAATGGATGATGTCGGGCTTTATCTCGCCAAGAACGCGCCGACACCGATTGGCCGCGGGCTGGGTCGCGGGCTGGTCAAGGCGATGCCAAAGGTCATGAAGACCCTGTCAGTCGTGGGCACGGCGGCGATGCTGTGGGTCGGCGGCTCGATCATGATCCATGGGCTTGAGGTGCTGGGCTTTGGCTGGCTCGGCCACCACATCCACGATTGGGCTTATGCGGCCGGTCATGCCGTGTCCGATCAATGGGCCGGCGCGGTGGAGTGGATCAGCAAGGCTGCGATGGACGGCGTGTTCGGGCTGGCCTGGGGGTTCGTTCTGATCCCGTTGGCGACCAAGGTCATCGCACCGCTGTGGCCCAAAAAGGCAGAGCAGACAGCCGACCATTGAGGCCCAAAAGAAAAGGGCGGCACGATGGCCGCCCTTTGATTGCTCGGATCGGCTGGATCAGCCCAGCAATTCCTTGACCTTGGCAACCGTCGCCTCGGCGGTGATGCCGAAATGCTTGTACAGTTCGCCTGCGGGAGCGGACGCGCCAAAGCTCGACATGCCGATGAAACCGGCCTTGGCCTCGCGGCCACGCTCGCCCAGCAGCCAGCGGTCCCAGCCGCCGGCACGGACGGCGGCCTCGATACCGACGCGGACGGGGCCGGCGGGCAGGACCTTCTTGCGATAGGCTTCGTCCTGCTCGGCGAACAGCTCCATGCAGGGCATCGAAACGACGCGGGTGCCGATCCCTTCGGCCTCGAGCATCGCCTTGGCCTCCATGGCCAGCGACACCTCGGACCCGGTGGCGATCAGGATCGCCTGACGCTTGCCCTCGGCCTCGGCCAGAACATAGGCGCCCTGGGCGGTCAGGTTCTTGGCCTTGTGCTGAGTGCGCAAGGTCGGAACGCCCTGACGGGTCAGCGACAGAACCGAGGGGCTGTCCTTGAAGGTCAGCGCCAGTTCCCAGGCCTCGGCGGTCTCGACGGTGTCGGCGGGGCGGAACACATAGGTGTTCGGCGTCGCGCGCGAGATCGCCAGATGCTCGACCGGTTGGTGCGTCGGGCCGTCTTCGCCCAAACCGATCGAGTCATGGGTCATCACGAAAACGCTGGGGATCTTCATCAGAGCGGCCAGACGCATCGACGGACGCGCATAGTCGGTGAAGGCCATGAAGGTGCCGCCATAGGGGCGGATGCCGCCATGCAGCGCCATGCCGTTCATCGCCGCGGCCATGCCGTGTTCACGGATGCCGTAGTGGATATAGCGGCCCTTGCGGTTTTCCGGCAAGAACACGCCCATATCGGCTGATTTGGTGTTGTTCGACCCGGTCAGGTCCGCCGAACCGCCGACCGTCTCGGTCATGATCGGGTTCACGACGTTCAGCACCTTTTCCGACGAGGCGCGGGTGGCCAGCTTGGGTTGATCCTCGGAAACCTGCTTTTTGAATGCACGGATGGCGCCAGCCAGCTTCTTCGGCGCCTCGAACGCGTAGGCGCGGTTGAACTCGGCCTGCTTGCGCTCGGACAGTTGGGCAAAACGTTCTTCCCACGCCTTCCGTTCCATTGCGCCACGCGCGCCGATTGCTTCCCACGCGGATTTCACCTCGGTCGGAATTTCGAACGGTCCGTGCGGCCAGCCATATGCATCCTTGGCGGCCTGCAGCTGTTCGGCATCCGTCAATGCGCCGTGACCTTTCGAGGTATCCTGCGCGGCATGCCCCAGCGCGATGTGGCTTTCGCAGGCGATCATGGTCGGTTTCTTCGACGCTTTTGCCTGCACAATCGCCGCATCGATGGCCTTGGGGTCGTGGCCGTCAATCTCGATCACATGCCAGCCCGAAGCGGCGAACCGGCGCACCTGATCAGTACGGTCGGCAATATCCACGGTGCCGTCGATGGTGATGTTGTTGTTGTCCCAGAACACGATCAGCTTGCTGAGCTCGTGCCGACCGGCCAAGGTGATGGCCTCCTGGCTGACACCTTCCATCAGGCAGCCGTCACCGGCGATCACATAGGTGTAGTGGTCGACAACCTTTTTGCCGTAATGGGCCCGCTGGATTTCTTCGGCCATCGCAAAACCGACGGCGTTGGCAATTCCTTGCCCAAGAGGACCGGTGGTGGTTTCAACACCATCAATCAGGAAGTTTTCCGGGTGGCCGGCGGTCTTCGCGCCCAGTTGGCGGAAGTTCTTGATCTCGTCCAGAGTAACTGCGCTGTAGCCCGTCAGGTAGAGCAGGGAATAGATCAGCATCGAGCCATGGCCGGCCGACAGGATGAACCGGTCGCGGTCGGGCCAGTTTGGGGCCGAGGCGTCGAATTTCAGGTGTTTTTCAAACAACACGGTCGCGACGTCGGCCATGCCCATCGGCATTCCGGAATGGCCGGAATTGGCGGCGGCGACAGCATCAAGGGTCAGGGTGCGAATGGCCGCAGCCTTCGCCCAGTGTTCAGGGTTGGCATTGCGCAGCGCAGTCAGGTCCACGGGTGTTGTTCCTTTGGATTACGGCAGATTGCGGGCTGAATACCATCCACCCCCCAAAGTGCAAGCGGAACCCGGCGCGGCGCATTGCCATCGCTTCAAGAGTGTTGCTCAAGCCTTTGAAAGCAAAGAGTGGGTATTTTGGCGAACATTCCGTTAGACTAAGTACCGGTACGAGCCGTATTGATTCGGCCATCGGAAAAACAGAACGAACCTTGGTAAAGAGGTGACAGGGGCAATGAGCCAGATCGAAGACTTACAGCGACGCATCATGGCCGCGATGTATCGGATTGGCACCGGGATCGAGGCGCTGCAATCGGCGGGTCCGGTCGCGGGCAGCGAAGATGGACAATTGCGCGCCGCCCTGGATGAGGAAAAGCTGGCCAATGCGCAATTGGAAGAGCGCCTGAAGTCTCTGAAAGAGCGGCATGATCAGGAAATCGACGCTTTGCGCGCCCAGTTGGGCGAGTCCAATGCCAAACTGGCCACCGTCGAGGCCGCGCGTGCCGAACTGTCCGAAGCCAAGGCCGCGCTGGAAAATCAGGACGAAGTTGCAGCGCTGAAGGCCGAGATCTCCGAATTGCGGCGGCAGCTGGAGGATTCAGAGCGTATCCCCGAATTGAATGCCGAACTGGAAATGCTGCGGGCCGAACGCGCCAGCCACGGCGCAGCCATGTCGCGGCTTGATGACGACCTTCAGCGCTTGCGCAAGGCAAATGACCAATTGCGCGAAGCGGTCGACGAGTTGCGCACGGCTGCTGAGGACGGCGTTCCCGATGCCGAGCTTCTGAACAAGGCAACCGTGGCCGAGCTGGAGGCCACCCGGGCCGCCCGCGCCACCGACGCGGCCGAGGCTCACGCGGTTCTGGCGCGGCTCGAGCCATTGCTGACCCATGCCAACCTGGCCGAAGGAGAGGTAGAGTAATGCCCGAGGTTACCATTCATATTGGCGGGCGCGGATTTGAGGTTTCCTGCCAGGACGGCGAGGAACCGTTTCTGCACGCAGCCGCGAAGATGCTGGATGATGAGGCCCAGGTGATGGCCGACCAGATTGGCCGTATGCCCGAGTCGCGGATGCTGTTGATGGCGGGGCTTATGCTGGCCGACAAAGCGGCGGCCACCGAGGATCGCATCAAGACACTCGAGGCGAAGCTGGCCGAAGTTGAAGGCGAATTGGAGCGTATGCGCAGTGCGCCCGCGCCAGAACCAGAACGGATCGAAGTGGCCGTTGTCCCGCCCTCGGTTACCGACACACTTGCAGAGATGGCGGCGCGAGCCGAGGCGCTGGCCTCGGTGATCGAAGAGAAGAACGCGAGATGACACATTTGCGGAGTTTGTGCCTGGCGGCGTTGGTCGGGGCGGTCTCGGGTCCGGCATTGGCACAGATTGACATCCTATCTGTGACCTTCACCTGCGAAAATGGCGTTGAGCTGCCCGTGACATACTTCAACCCCTCCGACGGTGAAGGGGCTGCGGCGATGATCGTCGATGGTCAGTTGATTGCGTTGCGCCAAGTCCAGAGCGGCTCGGGTATCCGTTACGAGTCGGTGAACGGGCAGGGGACGTATACCCTGCGGTCGAAAGGCTGGAACGCGATGGTCAGTTTCGCGGCGGCCGGAGCCACCGACGAAACCGATATTTTGAAAGACTGTGTCAGCCGCTGAGCGGCTGATCAGGCGTTTGCCTCGCGAATCTTGTCAGCGGCTTCCTTGTTGTAGGCGACACCGTTTTCATCGAATAGCGTGTCCAGCTCTCCTGACAGGGTCATTTCCGTGATGATATCACAACCACCCACAAATTCGCCTTTGACGTAGAGTTGAGGCACGGTCGGCCAGTCCGAATAGTCCTTGATGCCCTGGCGGATTTCTTCGTCCGCCAGAACGTTCACGTCGGTGTATTCGACACCCATATAGTTCAGAACACCGGCCACCCGAGATGAAAATCCGCACTGCGGCATTTCTTTGGTGCCCTTCATGTACAGCACCACATCGTTGCTTTTGACGGTCTCGTCGATCTGGGTCTTAACGTCGGTCATTTCGCGTTTCCTTGTTTACGTTCGTCCGTCTGTCGGGCGGTCATTTCGATCGGCGGCTGCGCCACCAGTTTCTTGGTTCAGTACGCTGGTTCATCGCATGAACCTCGTCGATTACATTGACTTTTGTCACGCCGTCGGCTTCCCACGGTCTGCGTTTCAAAGCGTTTGGGTCGGGGCGCATATCCGACAATCATCTTGTTCTGTTCCGTTTCAGATAGGCTTCGAGCAGAGCCTCGGCAACTACCAGCCCGCCGACACATATTCCGATCCAGACAGCCCAACCGATCATGTCACGTGACCGAATTGTCGGATGCCATCGGAATGCACAAGGCAGCGCGTGCCATCACCAGAGTGAGCATGGCACTGGCCGCCGTCAGCCTCATCACTCGGGTACTTTCGTGGTCAACGCCAGCGCGTGCAGCTCGCCATCCGGGCCGTCCATCTTGCCCTTCAGCGCCGCATAGACCGCGCGCTGCTGCTGTACCCTGTTCTTCCCGCGAAAGCTTTCGTCCACGACCATGGCGGACATGTGTACGCCATCGGTGCCGCCGACCTGGATTTCCGCATTCGGAAAGGCTTCGCGCAGCAGATGTTCGATTTCGTGGGCGCTCATTGGCATTTAAGATACTCCTGAAGGTCTTTTCAAAGATGTAGAGCGATGCCGAAGCCCGCGCAAGGGTGCGCAGCGCCCTTGAAAAAGTCAGATCCCGCGCTGATCGAACAGCGCAGGATCCGAGTATGGTTCAGCGTCGTCGTGCTCAGGCGACAGCTTCGGCAAAACTGCTGCGATACATCGCTGAGAGTTCACTCAGAGGAGCTTCGGACGCTCCGATCCGCACGGTTTCTCCGGTAAAGCGACCGACCGAAACCAGCGGCACGCCAGCCTGGCCCGCCGCAATCATCAGCGCTTCGGCCTGATCGAAGTTGCAGGCCACCAGGTAACGGCCCTGATCCTCACCGAACAGGAACTCGGTCGGGGCGTCATCAAGATGCACACCCACGCCCGCGGCTTCGGCCAGTTCGAAGGCAGCCAGTGCAAGGCCGCCATCGCTCAGGTCAGTACAGGCCTTGATCATCTCGCGGTTGGCCCGGATGAAGTCGCCGTTGCGCTTTTCCGCATCCAGATCCACATGCGGGGCGTCGCCGTCTTCGCGGTTGAAGACCTCGGCCAGCAGGGCGGATTGGCCCAGATGCCCTTTGGTTTCGCCGATCACCAGCGCAACGTGGCCTTCGCGCACCTCGGTGCCGATGATTTCGTCGGCGTGCTGCAAAAGGCCGACGGCACCGATGGTCGGTGTGGGCAGGATCGCCTGACCGTCGGTTTCGTTGTAGAGCGACACGTTGCCCGAGACGATCGGCATATCCAGCGCGGCCACGGCGGCGCCGATGCCTTGGATGGCACCGACGAACTGGCCCATGATCTCGGGCTTTTCGGGATTGCCGAAATTCAGGTTGTCAGTGGTGGCCAGCGGTTTGGCACCAACGGCGGTCAGGTTGCGATAGGCTTCGGCCACGGCCTGCTTGCCGCCTTCCTCGGGGTTGGCGCGCACGTATCGCGGGGTCACGTCCGAAGTGAAGGCCAGCACCTTGTCGGTGCCATGCACGCGCACCATGCCTGCGCCAACGCCAGGCGTACGCGCCGTGTCAGCCATCACCATGGTGTCGTATTGCTCATAGACCCAGTGCTTGCTTGCGTAGTTAGGCGACGAGATCAGCGCACGCAGCCCGTCGATCGGGTCGATCTGCGGTACCTCGCCCAGATCTTCGGCCGCCGAGGTGGGGACCCAGGGGCGGTCGTATTCCGGTGCAGTCGAGGCCAGTTTCGACAGCGGCAGGTCGGCCTTGATTTCGCCGTTGTGCATGATCAGGAAACGGTCTTCGGCGATGGTTTCACCGACGATTGCGAAATCCAGATCCCATTTCTCGAACACGGCGCGGGCTTCGGCCTCAAGCTCGGGCTTCAGCACCATCAGCATGCGTTCCTGGGACTCGGACAGCATCATCTCGTAGGCGGTCATGTTTTCTTCGCGCTGGGGCACGTTTTCCAGGTCCAGCCGGACACCCAACCCGCCCTTGTCGCCCATCTCAACGGCCGAGCAGGTCAGGCCCGCTGCGCCCATGTCCTGAATCGAGATCACGGCGCCGGTCTGCATCAGTTCCAGCGTCGCCTCCATCAGGCGTTTTTCGGTGAAGGGGTCACCGACCTGCACGGTTGGACGCTTTTCCTCGATCGTATCGTCGAATTCGGCCGAGGCCATGGTGGCACCGCCCACGCCGTCGCGGCCGGTTTTGGCGCCCAGATAGACAACGGGCATGCCCACGCCCGACGCGGCCGAGTAAAAGATCTTGTCGGCATCAGCCAGCCCGGCGGCAAAGGCGTTCACCAGGCAGTTGCCGTTGTAGGCCGGGTGGAAGCGCACCTCGCCGCCCACGGTCGGCACGCCGAAACAGTTGCCGTAGCCACCGATGCCTTCGACCACGCCGTTGACCAACTGGCGGGTCTTGGGGTGTTCGGGTTCGCCGAACGATAGCGCGTTCATTGCCGCGATGGGGCGCGCACCCATGGTGAACACGTCGCGCAGGATACCGCCCACGCCGGTTGCCGCGCCTTGATAGGGTTCGATGTATGAGGGGTGGTTGTGGCTTTCCATCTTGAAGACCACGGCCTGCCCGTCGCCGATATCGACCACGCCGGCGTTTTCACCCGGGCCGCAGATCACCTGAGGGCCCGAGGTGGGCAGCGTGCGCAGCCATTTCTTCGAGGATTTGTAGGAACAGTGCTCGTTCCACATGGCCGAGAAGATGCCGAGCTCGGTAAAGGTCGGCTCGCGCCCGATAATCTCGAGGATCATGTCGTATTCTTCGGGTTTCAACCCGTGTGCGGCAATCAGATCCGGTGTGATGGCGGGCTCTTGCATCGTGTGTCCTGTTTCCAAGGTGGCCGGGATTGCGGGCCTTTTAGGGCAACCGGGCGATTTGGGAAAGGGTCAAGAGCGCGCAGCGAACAGGAACCCGCTATTTGCTGGCAGAATGCAGCGGTCTGCGACCGGGAAATGCAGGTTGCACCACCGGAATGACGGGGACAGCAGCGCATGCGCCACTGTCCCACCGCCGTTATTGAGGCGGCTCTTCCTTCTTGTTCACTGCGTCGGCCGCGGCCGCGCCGATCGCCGCTTTCTGCTGTTCGGTCAGGTTTTCGGCCTCTTCCAAACCGGGGATGGCGACGCGCACCTCACGGCGGGCAAAGTCGATCCCGTTCTCCTTGAAGGCGGCCTTGACCCGGTTGAAGATCTCCTTGCGCAGGGTGAACTGCTTGCCGGGCTTGGCCATGAACTTGCCGCGGATGATCATGCCGACATCGTCAAAGTCGAACACGCCCTGCGATTTGAAGGGCTGCAGGAAGCCATCCTTGTGGAGCGGGTCCTCCATCATCTCGGCGCCGATCTTCTTGAAGATCTTCTTGACCTTGTTCGGGTCGGTATCGAAGGGCACGGTGAACTTCAGCTTCATGATGACCCAGTCGCGGCTGTAGTTGGTCAGCTTCTGAATCTCACCGTAAGGGATGGTATGCACCGGGCCGCGATGGTGGCGCAGCTGCATGGAGCGGATCGAAATCTTCTCTACCGTGCCGGTGGTGCCACCCACATCGACATATTCACCCACGCGGAAAGCATCGTCGATCAGGAAGAAGATGCCGCCCACGATGTCCGAGACCAGTTTCTGCGCACCAAAGCCGATGGCCAGACCCAGGATACCGGCACCAGCCAGAAGCGGCGTGATGTCCAAGCCCAGAGCGCCCAACGCCAGCAAGGCGAAGATCACCGCGATGGCCACCTGAGCAGTCACGCGCAGCAAAGGCAGAACCGTGGCCAGGCGCGAGCCGCCGACACCGCCGCCTTCGCCGGCTTCCTCATCGGGGCTCTGCTCCGAAGCTGTTTGCTCTTTGGCAAGCCGGCGGTTGATCCAGAGCGAGACCACCTCGTTCAGGATGTAGCCGATTGCGATGATGATGAAGAACTGAACCAGTTTGCTGCCGGTTTCCGAGTCCCCGCCCGCAATATCCTGCAGGTCCAGATTCCAGGCATCCGCAATCATCAGAATGACCAGAATGCCGGCCAGAACGCGTCCGATGCGGATGTAGCTGCGTTTGGTCGATTTGTAGGCACGTTCCGCGATTGGACCATCGCCCATCATCGGCGGCAGCAGGTGCCGGGTCAGCCCTCGGATCAGCGTGTCGAGCGCCGGTGCGATCAACAGCCAGAACATCGTGACGAAATGCGCGCCCTCGGCCAGAAGGGCAAACACGGCCGGATTACGCTGAGCGGCGAGGAACTCGACCAAAAGCCAGGTACCCGCCGACACGGCGATCGCAAAATACGGATAGTAGCGGGCGACTTCTTCGTCGAAATGCGTACGATCCGGATCGGAACCACGCATCATGTCGGTCAGACCGTTGCGGGCCGTCCAAGCAATGACACCGACATAGATGTGGATGGCGGTGTTCAGCCAGAAACCAAGGCGCGATTCACCCGGCATCACGCCATTCATCGCATTGAAATCCAGGATGAACAGTGTGAACCCGATCAGCAGGAACAGGCCGATCAGGTTCCGATGCAGGTATTTTGCCCATTTGTCATTCACGTTGACCAGGCGCAAGTTGCTCTGCTTCGGGGCCAGAATGAAACGGGAAATCGCGGCTCCCAGGCGGGGGAACCAGATCAGGAAGAATACGAACGGTGCCGCCTGGGCAATTTGCTGTTCGTCCAGCAATCGACGCCCGACGAAAACCAGCGTGTAATAAAAGACAAGCAGGCCCAGAAACTCGACGCAGAAGCGCTTGAACAAAAAGACAACCGCGCCTTTTAGGTTGGTCGAAGCATCCCCATCGACGACTTTGATCCAACGGCGTGTCCAAAGGCCAACCGCGGTTTCTGCGGCATACCCGATTGCAAGCGCCAGGAAGGTGAACCCGAACAGGGTTGCCAGACCGCTTGCGCCAAACTTGTTTCCGAAATTGCTGAAGGCTTCGACCTGAGCCGAAACCAGTAGCGGAACCTTGCGGATCACATCCAGCCAAGACGCAGCCATGTCGCCCGCCGAGGATGAGATCGTTTGCAGCAGCCCCTTACGGGTAGTCTGCGTTTGGGCCTGTTTCGCCGCGACCGCATCAAGCCGTTCCAGCAGAATGGCCCGGACCTGATCGTCAGACATTCGCGCCACCAGATCGTCGACCTGTTCAGGGGTCAGATCTTCTGGGATGGTGACATGGGTGGTAGTGGATTCGCTGGTGCTCTGGGCCATGCTTGGCCGGGCCAGGAACGTGACGGATACCAACGCCATCAAAAACAGGCGGAGTAGGCTGGTCATAAACTTTGTCCTCGAACACGAAATATTATGGTTTTTCGCGATCATAGGCCCGTTGGTAAAATAATTCCAAACGATTTGGCACCGCGCGCCGGGGTGCAGGCCAAAAAAAAGGCCGAGCACTAAGCTCGGCCGTAGTCCAACAGGGAGGTATGAAGATGATGAGCGTTTCAGCATCATCGCCTTCGAGTGCTCATTTAGGGATCACTCTGTGAACGATCAAGGTTTTTTGGGCGCATTGAGGGCATGTCCGCTATGCCGCGAGTGCATAGCTACAGTTTTCCCAGATGTTTCAGCTGCTTGCGATGCGCAATGATTTCATCCTGAACAAAATCTCGGAACGCTGCGACCCGTTTTGAGTGCCTCAGTTCTTCAGGATAGGCCAAATATACCGGCACATTCGCCGTCTCGATGTCGGACAGGATCGGGACCAGGTCAGGGAAATCCTCGGTCACGTAGTCGGGCAGGACGCCAATTCCGAGGTCATTGAGGACACCCTGCAGAACACCAAAGTAGTTGTTCACCGTCAGCAGTGAGCTGGGTTCGTAGGTCATAAGGTGACTGACCATCGACGCGCCAACGCCAACCTGGGGTGCGGCAGGGGTCTGACAGATCAGGCGGTGTTTCGAAATATCCTCCAGCGTCTGGGGCGCACCGCCGTGCGAATCCAGGTAGGTCTTGGTCGCATACAACATCATTCGAACGGTCATCAGACGCTTGCGGACAAGATCGGCCTGACTGGGCTCCTTCATCCGGATCGCGACATCCGCTTCGCGCATCGGAAGATCCAGCACACGTTCTTCGAGCATCAGGTCAATATTCAGGTCCGGATACTGCTCATACAGCTTGGGCAGACGCGGCGCCAGCCACAGGGTCCCGAAGCCAAAAGTCGTGGTGACCCGCAGGACTCCAAAGACCTCATCCTCGCTGTCGCGGATTCGCGCCGCGGCAGCGTCCAGACGCTTGGACATGGCCGTTGTTGCATCGAACAGCAACTCGCCCTGTTCCGTCAGAATCAGACCGCGGGCGTGGCGGTGGAACAGTGTGGCACCCAGCGATTCCTCAAGTGCGCGAACCTGACGGCTGACGGCGGATTGGGACAGATTCAGCTTGTCTCCGGCATGCGTCAGGCTGCCGGCGTCAGCTACCGCGTGAAATATTCTGAGCTTGTCCCAATTCATCGTCGCAACTTTCGTTATCCTTTGGCAGCCCTATATGAAAGAGGTAACAAATTCCATATTCAAACGGGGAAATCGTTACAGAACAGGGGGAATTTTGTATACAGGTCAGAAATTATGACCTAAAATGACGTCAAATGCAGCACACTATTCCGACGTGGGGAGGCGTCTGATGAGTCAGCCAAAGATTTCGCTCAATGACCGTTTCGATCTGACCAAAAGCCCGGTGCTTTTGAATGGCACGCAGGCGCTTGTGCGTCTGATGATGATGCAGAAGGCCCGCGATGCCGCCGCGGGTCTAAACACTGCCGGTTTGGTCACCGGATACCGGGGGTCTCCGCTGGGTGCGGTCGATCTTCAAATGTCGCGCGCCGAAAAGCAACTGGCCGAGTGCGATGTGACCTTTCAATACGGTCTGAACGAGGACCTGGCCGCCACAGCCCTGTGGGGCAGCCAGCAGGCCGGTCTGCGCGGCGACGGCAAATATGATGGCGTGTTCGGCCTGTGGTACGGCAAGGGGCCGGGTGTGGACCGGTCGGGCGATGTGATGCGTCACGCCAACATGGCCGGAACCGCCAATCATGGTGGCGTTCTGATGGCGATGGGCGACGACCACACGGGCGAAAGCTCGACCGTGCTGCATCAGTCGGAATGGTCGATGGTCGATATGTACATGCCTGTCGTCAGTCCGGCCGGGGTGCAGGAAATCCTTGATTATGGAATCTACGGCTTTGCGCTCAGCCGGTTTGCCGGGGTCTGGGTCGGCCTCAAGACGATGAAGGACACGATCGAGGTGACCTCGGTCGTGGATGGCCGGCCCGACCGGATGCAACTGGTGACGCCGGAATTCGACATGCCCGAGGGCGGGCTGAACATCCGGCTGGGCGACACGCCGCACCTGCAAGAGGCGCGGATCATCGACTACAAGCGGTTCGCAGCCGAAGTGTTTTCACACGCCAACCGGATGGACCGGCGGGTCTGGGGCAAGCCGGGCGCCAAGATCGGCATTGCCGCGGCGGGCAAGAACTGGCTGGACCTGGTCCACGCCATGTCGCTACTGAACATCGACGAGGCCGAGGCCGTACGGCTTGGGATCACCACCTACAAGATCGGCCAGACCTTCCCGTTGGACATGAAGGGGTTCCATGATTGGGCCGAGGGGCTGGACCTGATCATCATCGTCGAAGAAAAGCGCAAGCTGATCGAAGTGCAGGTCAAAGAGGCGATCTTTGACGACCGTCGCGGACGTCGCGTGTACGGCTGGTACAAGGGCGGGGCAGGCACGCTGCACCGCGAAGAGCTGTTCCCGACCCGCGGCGCGCTTGATCCGATCATGATCGCCGAAAAGCTGGGCGGGATCTTCATCGAAGAAGGCCGCGAAACCGAGGGTATCCGCGCCGGACTGGCCAGCCTGCAAGAGGCGCGCCGCAACGACAACGCGCAGGAGATCGCGACGCGGCTGCCGTATTTCTGCTCGGGCTGTCCGCACAATAGCTCGACCAAAGTGCCGGAGGGCAGCCGGGCCTATGCCGGGATCGGCTGTCACTACATGGTGCAGTGGATGGATCGCGAGACTACCGGCTTTACCCAGATGGGCGGCGAAGGCGCCAACTGGATCGGTGAGGCGCCGTTCTCGACCACGAAACACGTGTTCCAGAACCTGGGCGACGGCACCTACAACCACTCGGGCGTGCAGGCGATCCGGGCGGCGCTGGCGGCCGGAACCAACATCACCTTCAAGATCCTGTTCAACGACGCGGTCGCCATGACCGGAGGGCAGGAGAACGAGGGCCATCTGACCGCCGAGCGCATCGTGCGCGAGGTCAAGGCCATGGGCGTCCAGCATGTGGCCGTCGTCTATGACGAGAAGGAAGACGTGAACTTCAAGGCGCTGCCCGGCGACGTTGAAACCCACGAACGGGCCGAGCTGATGGCGGTTCAGAACAAGTTCCGCGAGATCGAAGGCGTGTCGGTCATCGTCTACGTCCAGACCTGTGCCGCCGAGAAGCGCCGCCGCCGCAAGCGCGGAACCTTCCCCGATCCGGACAAGCGGGTGTTCATCAACTCGGACATCTGCGAGGGCTGCGGCGATTGCGGGGTGCAGTCGAACTGTGTCTCGATCGTGCCCAAGGAAACCGAACTGGGCCGCAAGCGGGCGATCGACCAGTCCAGCTGCAACAAGGATTTCTCGTGCCTCAACGGGTTCTGCCCGTCCTTCGTCACGCTGGAAGGCGCCAAGATCCGCAAGGAAGCCACCACCGAGATCGACATCCCCCATCTGCCGCAACCGGTTCTGCCGCGGATCGACGGCACGCACAACGTGGTCATCACCGGCGTCGGCGGCACCGGCGTCGTGACCATCGGGGCGGTTCTGGCGCAGGCCGCGCAGATCGACGGCAAGGGCGCGGGCATGATGGAAATGGCCGGGCTGGCGCAGAAGGGGGGCGCGGTGCATATCCACTGTCGCCTGGCCAACAAGCCCGAAGATATCAGCGCCATTCGCGTGGCCACCGGCGAGGCGCATGCGCTGATCGGCGGTGACCTCGTGGTGTCGGCCGGGGCCAAGACGCTGGGCCTGACGCGCACTGGTCAGACCGGCGCGGTGGTCAACAGCCACGAGATCATCACCGGCGATTTCACCCGCAACACCGAGTTCCACATTCCGGTCGACCGGCTGGAACTGGCGCTGGAGGCGCGGCTGAAGGACGGTCTGGCCCTGTTCGACGCGACCGAGTTGGCACGCGCGGTGATGGGCGATTCGATCTATTCCAACATGATGGTGTTCGGTGCGGCGTGGCAGCGCGGGCTGCTACCGGTGAGCCACGAGGCGATCATGACCGCAATCGAGCTGAACGGCGCGGCGGTCGAGCGCAACAAGCGCGCCTTCGAGGTCGGCCGCTGGGCGGTTTTGCACCCCGAGGAAGTGGCGCGCATCGTGACCCCCACGGTGACCGAATTGCCCAAGACGCCCGAGCAGGCCATCGCCTTCCGGGCCGATCATCTGGTTGCCTATCAGGGCAAACGGCTGTCCAGGCGCTATCTCAAGCTGGTCGAGTCGATCGAAGACCCGAAGGTCCGGGATGCAGTCGCGCGTGGGTATCACAAGCTGTTGTCCTACAAGGACGAATACGAGGTGGCCCGCCTGCTGCTGGACAGCCGCGACAAGGCCGCCGCCGAATTCGACGGCGACATCAAGATGACCTTCCACCTTGCTCCGCCGATCCTGGGGGGCAAAGGGCCGGACGGGCGTCCGCGCAAACGGCAATTCAGCGAATGGCTGCTGGGGCCGATGAAGGTTCTGGCCAAGCTGAAGGGGCTACGTGGCACGCCGCTGGACATCTTCGGCTATACCGCCGAGCGCCGAATGGAACGGGCCTTGATCCGTCAGTATGAGGCGGACATGAAAGAGGTTCTGCCCAAGCTGGATGACAACACCCGCGATGCGATTGTCGCGCTGGCGCGGTTGCCGCTGGACATCCGCGGTTTCGGTCCGGTATTGGCCGCCAACGAAGCCAAGGCCGCCAAGCGGCGCGAGGAACTTCTGGCCGTGATCCGGCAGGGAGGAACCGAGACGCGGGCCGCGGCCGAGTAACGTCATATCGGTGTCATGGAGGCGCGGTAGGGTTCCCGTCCGCGCCGTCCGATGACGGCCACACCGGAGACCCGTGATGAAATCACGTCGCCAAGTCGCTCGGGACATTTCCTACGCCCATTCTGCTGAAACGCGGGGTGGGCGCATGGTCATCAAACTGATGGAGAACACGACCGGTCGGCTGCGTCTGATCCGGCGCGCGGATGGTTACGAGCGCGAGGTCGCCAATGGCCGTGATTTCTGGTCGGTCATGGTCGAACGCTACGGGCTGAGCCTGAACGTGGTGGGCGGGGCGTTGTCAAACATCCCCAAGGACGGCCCGCTGATCCTGATCGCCAACCACCCCTACGGGATTCTTGATGGGCTGATGATGGGGCATGTGCTGTCCCAGACCCGCGGAGATTTCCGGATTCTGGCCAATCATGTGTTCCACAAGGCCGAGGATCTGAACCGGATCATCCTGCCGATCTCCTTCGATCAGTCCAAAGAGGCGATGCGGCTGAACCTGCAAACCCGAAAAACCGCCTTGGATTATCTGGGGCAGGGTGGGGCAATAGGGATTTTTCCCGGTGGCACGGTCAGCACGGCGGCCCGACCCTTCGCGCACCCGATGGACCCGGGCTGGCGCGGTTTCACCGCGCGGATGGTAGCCAAGTCAAATGCCGCCGTGGTGCCTTTGTTCTTTGATGGGCACACCTCACGCCTGTTCCAGATCGCCAGCCATCTGCATGTGACGCTGCGCATGGGTTTGCTGATCAAAGAGTTCAAAAAGCGTGTCGATACCCCAGTGGATGTGGTCGTGGGGCAGCCCATCGGCCGCGACGTTCTGGACCCATTGGCCGGCGATACGCGCAAGATGATGGATTTCTTGCGCAAAGCCACGTATGAGCTGTCTCCGAAGCCGCTGAAGTCGTATGACTATGGCTATGAATTCGAGGAACGGCATCGCGCCTGAAGGGGCAAATGGCAGTAGGCATCTTTGATTCCGGATTGGGCGGGCTGACCGTCCTGAACGCCGCGCAGACACGTCTGCCGGAGGTGGATTTCCTGTATTACGCGGACAGCGCGCACGCGCCGTATGGCGTGCGCGACGCCGAGGATATCTACAACCTGACCCGAAACGCGGTGCAGGACCTGTGGTCGCGCGGCTGCGATCTGGTGATTCTGGCCTGCAACACAGCCAGCGCCGCGGCGCTTCGGCGGATGCAGGAAGAGGGCGTGCCGCAGGGCAAGCGCGTGCTGGGTGTGTTCGTGCCGCTGATCGAGGCGCTGACCGAGCGCCAGTGGGGCGACAACAGCCCCCCGCGCGAAGTGGCGGTCAAACATGTGGCTCTGTTTGCCACGCCGGCAACCGTGGCAAGCCGCGCGTTTCAGCGTGAACTGGCGTTCCGCGCCATCGGCGTCGATGTTGAGGCGCAGGCCTGCGGTGGCGTCGTCGATGCCATCGAGGACGGTGACATGATCCTGGCCGAAGCCCTTGTGCGGAGCCATGTGGACGCGTTGAAGCGCAAGATGCCGCAACCGCAGGCTGCGATCTTGGGCTGCACCCATTACCCCTTGATGGCCGAAGCCTTTCAGGCAGCGTTGGGACCGGACGTGCAAGTGTTCAGCCAAGGCGACCTGGTGGCCGAAAGCCTTGCGGATTATCTCCAGCGGCATCCGGATATGCTGGGCGGGGGTGAGGCGGGTTACCTGACCACAGGCAATCCGCAGAAGGTCAGTGACCGGGCAACGCAATTTCTCCGACGACAGATCACCTTCAAAGCCGCCTGACTTAGGTCAAGGACCGGCCCCTGTCATGAATTTATTCGGTACCTGTCATGTCGGCGGGTGCCAGACGTGTCACATAAATCTACGAGGTCTGACATGACCCACAAAATCGCAATCCTGGGCGCTTCGGGCTATACCGGTGCCGAACTGGTGCGGCTGATTGCCGAGCACCCGAACATGGAAATCACCGCCCTGGCGGCCGAGCGCAAGGCCGGGCAGACCATGGCAGAAGTGTTTCCGCATCTGCGCCATCTAAATTTGCCGCGTCTGTGCAAGATCGAGCAGATCGACTTTGGCCAGATCGATCTGTGCTTTTGCGCGCTGCCGCATAAGACCAGTCAGGAGGTCATCCGGGATTTACCCTCCGACCTCAAAATCGTTGATTTGTCAGCGGATTTCCGGCTGGCCGACCCCGATGAATACGAGAAATGGTACGGCAATCCGCATGCCGCACTCACGCATCAGGATGAGGCCGTCTACGGACTGACCGAGTTCTACCGTGAGGACATCCGCGCTGCGCGGCTGGTGGCTGGCACCGGGTGCAATGCTGCCACGGGGCAGTATGTGCTGCGGCCGTTGATCGCGGCTGGTGTTATCGACCTGGATGATATCATTCTTGATCTGAAATGCGCCGTCTCCGGGGCGGGGCGCGCGCTGAAAGAGAACCTTCTGCACGCCGAACTGAGCGAGGGCACCAACGCTTATGCCGTCGGCGGTACCCACCGGCATCTGGGCGAGTTCGATCAGGAGTTCTCGAAACTGGCGGGCCGCACGGTTCACATCCAGTTTACGCCGCACCTGATCCCCGCGAACCGGGGCATTCTGGCGACCTCGTATGTGAAGGGTGATCCGCAGAGCGTTTATGAAACGCTGTGTGCAGCCTATTTAGACGAGCCTTTCATTCAGATGCTGCCCTTTGGCGACACACCTTCGACCCACCATGTGCGCGGATCGAACTTCTGCCACATCGGCGTCGTTGCTGACAGGATCGAACGGCGTGCCATCGTGATTGCGGCGCTGGATAACCTGACAAAAGGTAGCAGTGGGCAGGCCTTGCAGAACGCAAACCTGATGTTAGGTGAACCCGAAACGACGGGGCTTATGATGGCCCCACTGTTCCCATGAGGGCGAGATGAAGACGCTGAAGAAACGTCGTCGTGTACAGATCATTCTGTTGGCTTTTGTGGCTTTGGCCCTGGCGACGGGCTTGATCGGTTATGCCATGCGAGACGGGATCAACTATTTCCGCTCGCCCAGCCAGGTAATCGCCGAACCGCCGGCGCCGAACGAGGTGTTCCGCATCGGTGGCTTGGTAGAAGAAGGCTCGATCGTACGTGGGCAGGGTGAAACCGTACGGTTCACCGTCACCGACGGGGGTGAGAGCGTGAAGGTGGCCTTCACCGGTGTCTTGCCTGATCTGTTTTCCGAGGGTCAGGGGATGGTCGGCACCGGAAGCTACGTTGATGGCGTGTTCCAAGCCACTGAAATTCTGGCAAAACACGACGAGACCTATATGCCGAAGGAGGTCATCGATGCCTTGAAGGAGCAGGGCGTCTACGAAGAGCCGGCAGACAGCTGAAACAGGACAGCCTTCGGTAGGTTGCCTGAATGAGTGTTCAAGGGCGTTGCGCGATCTGGTCGTGCAGCGCCCTTCTTCGTTTCATGGATTTAAGGATTTCACCGGACCGTGGGCCGCATAGGAACACAGAGGTGCAGCATGCAGTCGGTTCAACAGATTGCCAACGAGATCGTAACCCGCGAGGGCGGCTTCGTCGATGATCCGGACGACCCCGGAGGGGCCACGAAATACGGTGTCACAATCCATACGATGCGACGGTTGGGCCTTGACCTGACGCGTGACGGCACTGTCGATCGCCGCGACGTGATGGCGCTTGGCCGGGATCAGGCCGTCGCGATTTTCATCACGCATTACTTTCAAAAGCCCGGCCTCGCACGGGTGCCCGACGCGCTGCAGCCGACGCTTTTCGATATGTACGTGAATGCGGGCGGACAGGCCGTACGCATCCTGCAGCGTCTTTTGGTGCAGATGGGTTTTTCGCTCGCCGTGGATGGCGTTTTGGGGCCGCGAACGGCTGGGGCGTGCGATCAGGCCGCAAATCCCGATCCGGTGGTGTTGCGCGACGCGTATGGGGTGGCACGAAGGAACTACTATTTCCGGCTGGCTGACCGACGTCCGGCCTTGCGCAAATACGTGCGCAGCCGCAACGGTGAGAAAGGGGGGTGGATCCGCCGGGCCGAGGAGTTTCTATCTCCGCCCTATCACCTGAGCATGGCCGAGTTTCAGCAAAGGATAGCCGCATGGGACTGATCGCAGGTGTTTTTGATCTTCTGTTCGGGGGTGGGCGCAACGTGGTGCGCGAAACTGCCGAGGTTTTCCGCGAGAACTCGGAGGCCGGTGCGGAACGCGCTGTTGCGCTGCGCGGACAGGCGATGAACCAGTTCGGCGCGGAATTCGAAGCTCCCCGCAAAGGCGGGTTTGACCGTTTCATGGACGGTTTGAATCGGTTGCCAAGGCCTGCATTGGCGCTGGGGACATTGGGTCTGTTCGTGGCCGCGATGGTCGATCCATTGTGGTTTGCGGCGCGGATGCAGGGAATTGCGCTGGTGCCCGAGCCGCTGTGGTGGCTACTGGGCGTCATCGTGTCGTTCTATTTCGGAGCGCGGCACCAAGCGAAGGTTCAGGACCTTCAGCGTGATATCTCAGTTACGATGATGCGGGCGCCACAGGTCATGGCCAACTTGCAAGCTCTTCACGAGATGCGAGCGGAAAGTCCGGGGGCTGCCGATCCGAGGCCGGATGCCGAACTGACGGCCCAGGTGATCATCCCCGATCACAACCCGGCGCTTGAGGACTGGCGGCGTCTGCAGCGCGCCTGACCCGCGACACTATGTGCGCCTGATTGCGGCGAAAGTGATTGGCGCTTGCCCGGGCGCGGGATTATACCCGTGCCCATGATTACCGAGCTTGGACATTTCGCCCTTATCCTGGCCTTCATGGTGGCCATAGTTCAGACAGTCGTGCCATTGATTGGCGCCGCAAAACGCTGGCCGTCATGGATGCTGTTCTCGGAGCCCGCGGCTATTGCTCAATGTCTTCTGACAGGATTTGCCTTCGCTGCGCTGGTGTGGGCCTTTGCGACCTCGGATTTCTCGCTGCGTATCGTGGTGGAAAACAGCCACTCTCTGAAGCCGATGCTGTATAAGATCAGCGGAACCTGGGGAAACCACGAAGGCTCGATGCTGTTGTGGGTGCTAATCGTGGCGCTTTTTGGCGCAACGGCCGCACTTTTCGGCCAGGGTTTGCCACCCACGCTCAAGGCCCGTGTCTTGGCGATGCAGGCCGCAATCGGGGTGGCGTTCTACGCCTTCATCCTGTTTACCTCCAACCCGTTTGACAGGCTTCCCGTGGCGCCGTTTGACGGCCGCGATCTGAACCCCTTGCTGCAGGATCCCGGTTTGGCTTTCCATCCGCCGTTTCTGTACCTTGGATATGTGGGCCTGAGCATGGCATTCAGCTTTGCTGTCGCTGCCCTGATCGAGGGGCGGGTGGACGCGGCGTGGGGTCGTTGGGTTCGACCGTGGACCCTGGCAGCGTGGATATTCCTGACCATCGGCATCGCGTTGGGATCCTGGTGGGCCTATTACGAACTGGGTTGGGGCGGATTCTGGTTCTGGGATCCTGTGGAAAACGCGTCTTTCATGCCGTGGCTCCTGGCCGCCGCCCTGTTGCACTCGGCTATCGTGGTCGAAAAGCGCGAAGCCTTGAAAAGCTGGACCATTCTGTTGGCGATCATTGCGTTTGGCTTTTCTCTGATCGGCACCTTCATCGTGCGCTCGGGCCTTCTGACGTCGGTTCACGCCTTCGCAAACGATCCTGAGCGTGGTGTGTTCATCCTGTTCATTCTGGTGGCGTTCATCGGCGGAGCGCTGATCCTGTTCGCCGCCAGGGCGCAGGCGATGGAGGCCAAGGGGCTGTTCGGAATGGTCAGCCGTGAAAGCGCATTGGTGCTGAACAATATCCTGCTGGCTGTCAGCAGTTTTGTCGTGTTCTTCGGGACCCTGTGGCCGATGGTTGCCGAGATGATGTTCGACCGAAAGCTTTCGGTCGGGGCACCGTTCTTCAATGCGGCCTTTACGCCGTTCATGGTGGTGCTGGGCATCGCATTGCCGCTGGGCTCGATGCTGCCGTGGAAGCGCGGCAGGCTGGGCCGCGTCGCATGGCAGCTGCGCTATGCCTTTGTTCTGGCCGTTTCGCTGGCCGTACTGGTTTGGGTGCTGCAGACGGGCCGCAGCGCGCTCGGGCCGGTTGGTTTGTTCCTTGGCGCATGGATCACCTTCGGCGCCGCGGTCGATCTGTGGAGCCGCACAGGCCGCACCGGCGGCTTCCGGCGTCTGATGCGTCTGCCGGGTGCGGATTGGGGCAAGGCGATCGCCCATACCGGTCTGGGGGTCACGATCTTTGCGATTGCCGGCCTGACCGCCTGGGAGGTCGAGGACATCCGTGTTGCGCGTATCGGGGAAACCTTCGACGTGGGCGGTTTCTCGTTCACTTTGGACGGCGTGCGCGAAGTTGAGGGACCGAACTATTTCTCCACCATGGCCGATGTGCAGGTTCAAAAAGATGGTCGAGAGATAGCTACGTTGAACCCGGAAAAACGGACCTATCCGGTGGCCGCCATGCCCACGACCGAGGCTGCGATTGACTACCGTTTTCTGCGTGATGTCTACGTGGTCATCGGGGATCAGCAGGACGATGGCGGCTGGGTCATGCGTACTTACATCAAACCTCTTGCGAATTGGATTTGGGGAGGCTGCATTCTGATGGCTCTGGGCGGATTGTTCAGCTTGTCCGACCGCCGCTTCCGGGTGGCCGCAGGCGCGCGCAAGGCCCCGGTAAGCGGGGTACCTGCGGAATGAAACGTCTGATCGTTTTGTTGTTGTTGCTGGCATCGCCGCTGATGGCGGTCCAGCCGGATGAAGTCCTGGAGGATCCGGCGCTCGAAGCCCGAGCACGAGACATCAGTACGGGCCTGCGTTGTCTGGTCTGTCGAAACGAAAGCATCGACGAAAGCAACGCGGAACTGGCCCGTGACCTGCGCATTTTGCTGCGCGAACGGCTGGTCGCGGGCGACACCGATGAAGAAGCGGTTGCCTATATCGTCGACCGCTACGGAGAATACGTGCTGCTCAAACCCACGACCACGGGGGCGAACCTTCTGTTGTGGCTGGCAGGGCCGGCCATGCTGTTGATTGCGGCGGGTCTGGGGTGGAACTTCCTGCGCGGTCGTGCGCGGGTTGACGAGACCTCCGCCGTAGACGGATTGAGTGACGACGAGAAAGAGCGCCTGCGCCGGATTCTTGAAGACTGACGTGCGGTTTGCCTTTCCCTTGCGCGGCATTTGCGTCAGGGTTCGGGAAATTCTGCGCATGTGAGGACTTCATGGAATACGAAACGGTGCTTTTGGACATCACGGACGGTCTGGCTGTGGTCACGCTGAACCGGCCGGACAAGATGAACGCGCTTACGACGAAAATGCGCGCCGAGATTACCCATGCGATGAAAAAAGCCGCTCATGACGCGCGTGCAATCGTTCTGACGGGCGCGGGTCCGGCGTTTTGCTCCGGCCAGGATCTGGGCGATGCGTCCAGCACTGGCAAGATCGATCTGGAACGCGCGCTGCGCGACGAATATGAACCGATGCTGGAAGCTGTTCATGATTGTCCGGTGCCGACGATCGCGGCCGTGAACGGTCCCGCGGCGGGGGCAGGGGCCAACCTAGCCCTGTGTGCCGATGTGGTTATTGCGACCGAAAGCGCCTATTTCCTGCAAGCCTTTGCCCGGATCGGTCTTTTGCCGGACGCCGGCGGGACGTGGTTCATGCCGCGCCAAATGGGTCTGGCCAAAGCCATGGGTGCGGCCCTGTTCGCCGACAAGATTTCTGCGCGTCAGGCCGACCAATGGGGCATGATCTACGAGGCGGTTGCCGACGATGAATTCGCCGCGCACTGGCGCAAGCGCGCCGAGTACCTGGCCAAAGGGCCGACTGCGGGCTTTGCCGCGATCAAAAAGGCGATGAGAGGCACCTACGAAAACACCTTGCCGCAACAATTGGCGACCGAGGCGCACCTGCAAGGAGAATGTGGGCGCACCCGCGACTTCGCCGAAGGCGTGGTGGCATTTCTGGAGAAACGCGCCCCCCGGTTCGAGGGGCGCTGACCATCAGGCCCGGCGGCGGCGACGCGCGCGCCGTTCGGGCATCGCCTCGTCCCCGGTTCCGTCACTGGCCGACGAGAAAGGCCCAAGGACTGCAGTAATTTGCTCGAGCGACGGACGGGCGCCACGGGGTTCAGTGTCCAGTGCCTTGCGCATCTCACGCAGGTGCGCTGGCATCGTTCCGCAGCAACCACCAATAATGGTCGCACCTGAATCCCGCGCCATGGCTGCGTAACGGCCCATCAGTTCGGGCGTGCCGTCATAGTGGATGTGGCCATCAACATATTTCGGAATGCCCGCATTGCCCTTGGAGATCAGGGGGCGTTCGGTTCCCTGAGCCACAAAACCCAGAACCGTGCGCAGGATGTCAGACGCGCCGGTGCCGCAGTTGGCGCCAAAGGCGATCGGCGGGTTGGGCAGGGTTTCGACCAGTTGCGCCAGATCTGCCGAGGTCACGCCCATCATGGTGCGCCCGGCGGTGTCAAAACTCATGGTACCGCACCAAGGCATGTCGGCCAGGGCAAAAGCCTCGGCCGCGGCGCGGAATTCCTCCGGCGCGCTGATCGTTTCTACCCACAGCACGTCGACGCCGCCGGCTTTCAGCGCCTCGGCCTGTTCGTGGAACATCTCGACCGCCTCGGCATGGGTCAGGCTGCCCACAGGTTCCAGGATTTCACCGGTCGGACCGACCGAGCCCGCAACCACCACCGGGCGTCCGGCGGCATCCGCCACCTCGCGCGCCAGTTCGGCGCCGATGCGGTTCAACTCGGCCACGCGGGTGTGGGCGTCGTGCAGCTTCAGACGTGCAGCCGTTCCGCCGAATGTATTGGTCAGGAACAGGTCACTGCCCGCATTCACCGACCCCTGATAAAGAGCGCGGATCTTGTCGGGTTGGTCGGTGTTCCACAGCTCGGGCGCGTCGCCCGATTGCAGCCCCATGTTGAACAGGTTCGTTCCGGTGGCGCCGTCGGCAAGAATGGCGTCCTTCGTTTCCAGCAGTCTGGTCAGCGCGTTGGTCATTGGAGATGTCCGGAGTTGTGGCCCCAAGGGCCAAAAATTTAGACGCCCCGTGTCGCATGACCGGGACGTCAAATCAAATTCATAATACTCATGAAGATCATGAGGTGGGCGGCATGCCTCAGTTGGCTTCGCTCATCACCTGGGCTTTGGCCTCGGGCAGCAATTCCGCCATCTTGGCGCGGATTTCCTCGGGGCTGGACAGATCGCCCAGATCGGCGGCGACCTTGCGCACAACGTCCTCGTGGCCGGCCTCTTCGAAATCGGCGATCACGACGGATTTTGCATACTCGGCGGCCTCGTCGCCGCTTTTGCCCATTTTTTCCGCAGCCCACAGGCCCAGCAGCTTGTTGCAACGGGCTTGCGCCTTGAACTGCATTTCTTCGTCATGGGCGAATTTTGCTTCAAAGGCGTTTTCGCGTTCGTCGAACGTGGTCATGGGTGTTGGGCCTCTTCAAGTAAAAGTGTGTTTCCTGATGATATGACCATACGCGCTGCCGGGTGCAAGGTATTTGCGCTGCGTCAAAGCCTCTCGGATGCATGAACTTGCGGGAAAGGGGGGCTTGCACTATGAGAGCGCCAACGCGATGGGACTCATTCCCTCGCCCCAGCCTGGAAAGGTCGCACATGGCGCGTCGCAAGAAGATTTACGAAGGCAAGGCCAAGATCCTGTACGAAGGCCCGGAACCGGGCACGATCGTTCAGTATTTCAAAGATGACGCCACCGCGTTCAACGCGGAAAAGAAAGACGTGATCGACGGCAAGGGTGTTCTGAACAACCGCCTGAGCGAATTCTTCATGACCGGTCTGAACCAGATCGGCGTGCCGACCCATTTCATCCGCCGCCTGAACATGCGCGAACAGCTGGTTCGCAGCTGCGAGATCATCCCGCTTGAGGTGATCGTCCGCAACTATGCCGCCGGGTCGCTGTCGAAACGGCTGGGCATTGCCGAGGGCACGCAACTGCCGCGCCCGATCGTGGAATACTGCTACAAGGACGACTCGCTGGGGGATCCGCTGGTAACCGAGGAGCACATCGCTGCGTTCGGCTGGGCCAGTCAGCAGGATATGGACGACATCCTCAGCCTGGCGCTGCGGGTGAACGACTTCATGAGCGGCGTGATGCTGGCCGTGGGTATCCGTCTGGTCGACTTCAAGATCGAGATCGGTCGTGTCTACGAGGGTGACTTCCAGCGCCTGATCGTCGCTGATGAGATCAGCCCAGACAGCTGCCGCCTTTGGGATATCGAGACAGGACAAAAGCTGGACAAGGACGTGTTCCGCCGCGATCTGGGCAGCCTGACCGACGCCTATTCCGAGGTCGCCCGTCGCCTCGGCGTTCTGCCGAAAAGCAACGTGAGCAAGCCCACCCTGATCAACTGATCGCGCCGACTGGCAGGGCCTAACAAGGATGCGCTGCTCCTATTCGGGGCGGCGCATTTTTCATTGCGGGTTTGACAGGTCAGGCCCCTGTCACGCATCTTCGGGTTGACCGACCAACCCGGTCCGCTAACCAAGGTGGCACACTGAATGAGCGCGTTGTTCGATCAAGCGGTTTTCCTGAAGTTTCTGGCGGCCGTGCTGGCCATATTCAACCCGCTATACAACATCCCGATCTTCCTGAGCATGACGCGCGACTGCACACCTGCCGAACGGCGCAGGGTAGCGATGATCGTGATGGCCTCGGTGACGGTGATCGCACTGATCTCGGTCGCTATAGGTGAAGAGGTGTTGGCTGTCTTCGGGATCGACGTTCCTTCGTTTCGCGTGGCCGGCGGGCTGATTATCTTCGGGATCGGCATGTCGATGCTGAACGCGCAAGACCGGGCGCCGGGCGATCAGGCGGCCGTGGTCGATGGTCACGCGCGCAAGTTGAACTTTGCCGTTGTTCCACTGGCGATCCCGTTGACGATTGGCCCGGGCACGATTGCCGTGACGATCGTGTTCTCGCATCAACTGTCGGATGGGGCCGAACTTGTGACCCTTGGCTCGGCGATCCTGATCGCCTGTTTCATAGTCGGGCTCGGCCTGTTGTTTGCTGACAGCATCTCGCGTCTTGTGGGTGAGACGATGATCAATGTGCTGACCCGGATCATGGCGATCCTGCTGGTTGCTGTGGCCGTCGAAATGGTTCTGACCGGCATCTTCAACGCGGTTGATGCACATTATCCCGGGCTGACGGGCAGCCAAGGCAATTGAATTCCTCAAGATGAAGCGCCTGCGGTCATTCGACCGCATCACAAAGGCTTGTTCTGCGCGGTCAGTCGCGCTATCCCCCGCGCAACGGAACAGGCCCCGGCGCGGCGGGCCACAGGTGGAGTTGCGACGATGAAGGCACGGGTGCACGTAATGCTCAAGAACGGGGTTCTGGACCCTCAAGGCGAGGCTGTGCGCCACGCATTGGGCGCACTGGGGTTCGACAAGGTGCAGGGCGTCCGGCAGGGCAAGGTGATTGACCTGGAACTGGCCGATGGCGCGACCAAGGCCGATGTGGCCGAAATGTGCGAGAAGCTGTTGGCCAACACGGTCATCGAGCGTTACGAGATCGAACTGGTCTGAATTCTCTGACCGTCATCCCCAAGGAGGGTTTCCCATGCGCGCAGCGGTTGTCGTTTTTCCGGGGTCCAACTGTGACCGGGATCTTGCCGTCGCCTTTGAGCAGGCCGGATTTCAGGTCGACATGGTCTGGCACAAGGATGCCCAACTGCCGCAGGGCGTGGACATCGTGGGCGTGCCGGGCGGGTTTTCTTTCGGCGATTACCTGCGCTGCGGTGCGATCGCCGCGCAGTCTCCGATCTGCAAGGCGGTGGTCGAGCACACCGAACGGGGCGGCTATGCCATCGGCATCTGCAACGGGTTCCAGATCCTGACCGAGACCGGCATCCTGCCGGGCGCGCTGCTCCGCAATGCCGGCTTGAAATACATCTGTCGAACAGTTGGGCTGAAGGTTGCGACCAGCGACAGCGCCTTTACTCAGGGCTACAACGCCGGTGACGTGATTCAGATACCGATCGCGCATCACGATGGCAACTACTTCGCTGATGACGAAACCATTGCCCGCCTGCGTGACGAAGATCGGATCGCCTTCAGCTATACCGACAACCCCAATGGCTCGCGCGGGGATATTGCCGGGATCCTGTCGCACAACCGGCGCGTGCTGGGCATGATGCCCCACCCCGAGCGGGCGGCGGACGAGGCCCATGGCGGTACCGACGGAGTGGCGCTCTTCCGCGCATTGTCGGGTGTGCTGACACCTGCGTGACTTGAGGTCGTGGGCGCGGAAGCGTAGCTTCGGTGCATGAGTTCCGACGCGCAATCAGGCTGGACAAATCTATTTGGCCGCGGTGCCCCTTTGGGGTGGCGCCTGCGGCTAGCCGTGTTCGTGTTGCTGGTTGCTGCTGCGGCGACGGTCTGGGTCACCAACAGCCTGCTGACCAATCGGTTCACGGAATCGACCCGAAACAGGGCTGAACTGCGTCTGGCGCTCTATTCCGGCAACCTGCTGAGCGAATTGCGTCGAAACGCCATCGTTCCACAATTGCTGGCCCGGGACCCGACTTTGATTTCGGCCTTGCAGTCAGCCGATTTTTCCCTGTCGACGCAGCGGCTTCTGTCCTTTGTTGAAGAAATCGGGGCTGCGTCGCTGATGCTGCTGGATCGGGATGGTCGGGTCGTTGCCGCAACAGACCGCAATCGACTGGGCGAGTCCCATCGAAGTGACCCGTATTTCGTGAATGCCGTCAGATCGAACGCGACGATCTTTTCCGAGATTGCGCGCGAGACCGGCAGTTATGGCTTTCTCTATTCCCGCAGGATTGAGGCCGGGTCGGAAATTCTGGGCGTGATCGTGGTCGAGGTTGATCTGCGCAAGTTTGAGAACGCCTGGGCCGGGATCTCGGACGCGGTCATGGTGACCGACAGCACCGGAACGATCATTCTGTCGACCGAACCCCAGTGGCGCGGCCTGAACGAGACTGAGGCTTTGTTACGGCAGCATCCGCAGGGTGCCATCCAGCGCGCAATTCGGGCGACTACCGATTGGACGGCCTTGCCGCCGGACGCCTATGTTGCGGGCGAGGCCGTGATGCGCATGGAGACCCGCATCCCGTTCCGCGGTTGGAAGATGACTTCGTTCACGACCTATTCCTCTATCCGCGAAAAGGTGAACAGCGTGCTGGCGCTCGAGATCATGGGGTTTGCGATTCTTCTTGCGCTGACCTTCTATGCACTGAGCCGCAGGGCCACGTTCCGCATGGCGCTGTTCCAACGAGAGTCGGCGGAGCTTCGCGCATTGAACGCAAGGTTGCAGCGCGAAATCGCCGAACGCGAACGGGTTGAAAAAACGCTGGAAGTGGCGGAACAGACGCTGGCCCAAAGCTCGAAGCTGGCAGCCCTGGGCGAGATGTCGGCGGCCGTCAGTCACGAGTTGAACCAGCCGTTGGCGGCGATGAAGACCTATCTGGCGGGGGCGCGGCTACTGCTGCGCCGAAACCGCCCCGAAGAGGCACTGGCCAGCTTTGGTCGGATCGACGGTCTGATCGAGCGGATGGGCGCGATCACGCGGCAGCTCAAGTCTTATGCCCGAAAGGGCGCGGACGCGTTTTCACCCGTAAATCTTGGGGAGGCGTTGGCCTCATCCCTGTCGATGATGGAACCGCAGCTGCGCCAGAGGCAGGTCAAGATCACCCAGATCCTGCCCGAAGAGCCGGTGATCGTGATGGGAGATCGGATGAGGATCGAACAGGTTATGGTCAACCTGTTGCGAAACGCGCTCGACGCCACCAAATCTGTTGCAGAGCCGGAGGTCGAGATCATTCTGGCCGCAGGCGAGACCGCCGTGCTGGCGGTGCGCGACAATGGCCACGGGATCGAGGATATCGAGAACCTGTTCGAGCCGTTCTACACCACCAAGCGACCCGGAGATGGGGTCGGCTTGGGTCTTGCCATCTCGTCCGGGATCGTGAACGACCATGGCGGACGGCTGACTGCGCGCAACGGCCAGAACGGCGGCGCGGTATTCGAGATGCAACTGCCCATTTTGGGACATGACGGCCTTGAGGCCGCAGAATAACGAGGACGTACCTATGGCACAGGCCATGAAAATTGCCATCGTGGATGATGAACAGGACATGCGCCAGTCGATCAGCCAATGGTTGGCGCTGTCCGGCTATGACACCGAAACCTTTGCAAGCGCCGAGGATGCGCTCAAGGTTCTGGGGCCGGATTACCCGGGGATCGTGATCTCGGACATCAAGATGCCCGGCATGGATGGTATTCAGCTTTTGAAAAAGCTGATGGGTGCCGACAGCACCTTGCCGGTGATCATGATTACCGGTCACGGCGACGTGCCGATGGCGGTCGAGGCGATGCGGGTGGGGGCGTTCGACTTTCTGGAAAAGCCGTTCAACCCCGACCGGATGTCGGAACTGGCCAAACGCGCCAGCAACGCTCGGCGTCTGACGCTGGACAACCGCGCCCTGCGGCGCGAGCTGTCGGGCGGCACGCAGATCATGAACAAGCTGATCGGCGCCAGCCCGGTGATGGAGCGCCTGCGTGAAGATATTCTCGACCTGGGCCAGGCCGACGGGCATGTGCTGATCGACGGCGAAACCGGCACCGGCAAGACCTTGGTGGCGCACGCGCTGCATGCAGTCGGCAGCCGGGCGGGCAAGAAATTCGTTCTGGTCTCTTGTGCCGCGCTGGAAGAGGAGGCGCTGGCCAAACGGCTGTTCGGCCCCATGATGCCCGAGGACACGCAACTGCCCGCTATCGAGGAAGCCCGCGGCGGCACTCTGGTGCTGGAGGATATCGAGGCGCTGAGCGACACGCTGCAGGCGCGGTTGCTGAGCGTGATGAACGAGCAGGGAACGCCGGCCGAGACCCGGATCGTTGCGATCTCAAACCTGCAGGAAGCGGGCAAGACCAGCGAGGACGTGCTGCGGCCCGATCTGTTCTATCGTCTGGCGGCGCTGCGCATCACCATGCCGCCGCTGCGGCAGCGGGGCGAGGATATCCTGACCCTGTTCACCCGGCTGAGCGAGCAGTTTGCCGAGGAATATGGCTGTGAGGCACCGCAAGTCAGCGCCCAGGAGGCCGCGCAGCTGCTGCAGGCCCCATGGCCGGGCAATGTGCGTCAGTTGATCAACATCGCCGAACGCGCGGTTCTGCAGTCGCGGCGCGGCTCGGGCACCATCGCGTCGCTGTTGATGTCCGATCACGAAGAGATGCAGCCGGTGATGACCACCGAGGGCAAGCCGCTGAAGGAATACGTTGAGGCGTTCGAACGGATGCTGATCGACAACACCATGCGGCGCCACAAGGGGTCCATCGCCTCGGTGATGGAGGAACTTTGCCTGCCGCGCCGGACTTTGAATGAAAAAATGGCCAAGTACGGGTTGCAACGGGCGGACTATCTGTAGGCGAGAGGCCAGTCCCTTTTTGGCCTTTTGGCCAAAGTACACCCGGGAAATTTGAAGCCGGAGGAAGCCCGACCTGTCCGTAGATCGGGCTCCTTTGCAGTTTGCCCATTGTGTTTTCCACAGGACTGCTTTTATTGTACCGGGACGGGTCGGGCGCATTTTTGTGCCTGAATGCCCCGAATCATTGAGTTTCGCTGCTTTGCTGCAGGTGGTGACCTTTCCCGCCCGGCCAAGCAGACCGATTGTGCCTCGTTCCGGGGCAGTAGAGTACCTGAGCCCGAATTTCGGGCGAAAGGAATAATGGGCAGGCAGCGGCGTGTTCGCGCCTGTCGGAGAAGAACCGCGATGACGCGCGCGCTACGATTGAGTATACGGGCAGGGGGCCACAGCGCCGATCCCTGCCGCGCGCCGTCCGTAATCGCCCAGACAAGACACCACCCCAGATGCGCCTGTCCGCCTGGACAGGTCAGGACAACGCGTTTGGCGCGGTGCACCAAGGACACATGGCAAAGAAAATGCTTATCGATGCCACCCACGCGGAGGAGACCCGCGTCGTGGTGGTGGACGGAAACAAGGTCGAGGAGTTCGATTTTGAATCCGAAAACAAACGCCAGCTTGCTGGCAACATCTACCTGGCAAAAGTAACGCGCGTCGAACCTTCGCTGCAGGCGGCCTTTGTTGACTACGGCGGGAACCGGCATGGCTTCCTTGCGTTCTCGGAAATCCATCCGGACTACTACCAGATTCCGGTCGCGGACCGCGAAGCCCTGATGGAGGAAGAGCGCGCCTACGCTGAGGCAATGAAGGCGCGGGACGAGGCCGAAGAATCCAAGCCCAAGAAGCGCCGTTCGCGGTCGCGTTCGAAGGCGGCAGAGGTCAAGACGGACGATCCGGTCGAAACGCTGGACGTATCCGCCGAACCGACGGGCATGGAAACCATCGACCTGCTTGAGGAAGAGGCCGCTGATCAGGATGTGCCCGAAGGCACGTCTCCGATGGAGACGGTCGCTGAAACTCCGGTCGAAGAGCCGAGTGAAGACGCGAGTGACGAACCGGCGGACGAAAAGGCCGAAGTCGAAGCTGACGCCGCACCCGCTGAACCGGTCGAAACAGACGAGCCGTACGCGGATGCAGCGGACGACGCTGACGCCGAAGCTGATGAGGCCAAGCCGGATGCGGCTGCCAAGGATGACACGATCGAGTCGGTTGCGGATGATGATGACAGCGAGGATATCCGTCCTCCGCGCAAACCACGCCCGCGCCGCTACAAGATTCAGGAAGTCATCAAAGTGCGCCAGGTTCTGTTGGTGCAGGTCGTCAAGGAAGAACGTGGCAACAAGGGTGCCGCGCTGACCACTTACCTGTCGCTGGCCGGCCGGTATTGTGTGTTGATGCCGAACACCGCACGCGGGGGCGGCATCAGCCGCAAGATCACCAACGCCGCGGACCGCAAGAAGCTCAAGGAAATCGCATCCGAGATCGACGTGCCTACGGGCGCCGGTCTGATCATCCGTACAGCCGGCGCCAAGCGTACCAAGTCCGAGATCAAGCGCGACTACGAATACCTGCAGCGCCTGTGGGAGCAGATCCGCGAACTGACGCTCAAATCGATCGCTCCTGCAAAGATCTACGAGGAAGGCGACCTGATCAAACGGTCGATCCGTGATCTTTACAATCGGGACATCGACGAGGTTCTGGTCGAAGGCGAAGGTGGCTACCGCATCGCCAAAGACTTTATGAAGATGATCATGCCGTCGCACGCCAAGAACGTGAAGCGGTACGAGGACCAACTGCCGCTGTTCGCGCGCTATCAGGTGGAAAGCTATCTGGCGGGGATGTTCAACCCGACGGTCCAGCTGAAATCGGGCGGGTATATCGTGATCGGCGTGACCGAGGCGTTGGTTGCCATCGACGTGAACTCGGGCCGCGCAACCAAAGAAGGCTCGATCGAGGAAACTGCGCTGAAGACCAACCTTGAGGCCGCCGAGGAAGTTGCACGCCAGCTGCGCCTGCGCGACCTGGCCGGTCTGATCGTCATCGACTTCATCGACATGGACGAGCGCAAGAACAACCTGGCGGTCGAAAAGCGCCTGAAGGACAAGCTGAAGACCGATCGGGCCCGTATTCAGGTCGGACGGATCTCGGGCTTTGGCCTGCTGGAGATGAGCCGCCAGCGCCTGCGCCCAGGAATGCTTGAGGCAACCACACAGCCTTGCCCGTCCTGCCATGGCACCGGTCTGATCCGCTCGGACGACAACATGGCTCTGTCGATCCTGCGTCAGATTGAAGAGGAAGGCACACGCCGCCGCTCGCGCGAGGTGCTGGTGCGGTGTCCGGTCAGCATTGCGAACTTCCTGATGAACCAGAAGCGCGAGCATATCGCGCAGATCGAAGCCCGCTATGGCCTGTCGGTTCGGATCGAAGGCGACACTCATCTGGTCAGCCCTGACTTCTCGATGGAAAAGTTCAAGACGGCCAGCCGGATCGTTCCCGAAGCGTCTGCGCCGGTGGTGTCCGCGACGGCATCGCTGATGGATCTGGTGGATTCCGAGGACGAGGTTGAAGACAGCGCCGTCGAGCCGGAACAGGCGGAAGAGGAAGCTAAGCCGAAGCGCAAGCGCCGCCGGCGTCGCCGCAAGAAGAACGGCGGTAACGGCGAGCAGGCCGAGGCAACCAGTTCTGACGATGCTGCGGAAGACAAGGCGACCACCGAGGCGCAACCCGAGGAGTCCGGGACGGAAAAGACCGCAGCGACTGAATCCGCTCCGGCTGAGACCGCAGAAGCTGGCGCCGAAAACGTGACCGAGGGTGAAGCGGAACAGGCCGAAGAAAAATCGGCCAAGCCCAAAAAACGTCGGGCACCGCGCCGCAAGAAGACGGCCGAAGTCGAAGAGGCGCCCGCGCCGGAACCCGAGGTGGCCGAAGAAGCGGTTCAGGCGGCCGCAGAAACGCCTGCTGGTGAGGCTGCGGGTGCTGAGGACAATGCCCCCGAAGCGCAAGCCGAGGAGCCGGTCGAAGAGAGTGAGCCCGAGGTAGCGGCAGAAGTCGAAACGCCAGATGCCGAGCCCGTGGCGGAAGCGCCGGAAGCGGCAACAGAAGAAAAAGCCGAGGACGCCGCAGAGCCGGTGCTTGAGACGGTGGCGGAAGAACCCGAGCCGTCTCCGGCCAAGCCCAAACGGCGCGGTTGGTGGTCACTGGGCCAATAAGACAAAAAAAGGCGGACAGTATTGTCCGCCTTTTTTCTTTCAGGTCCCGCCGTTTTTCCGAATGAGAAAGACGTGGTGATCCGCAGCTTCTTCCATCCCGATCAGCTCGTGCCCGGACTCCGAGCAGAAATGAGGTACATCGACGATTGCGGCCGGATCGTCGGCAAGGACCCGGAGAAGGGAGCCCGCAGGCATGGCCTTGAGCCGTTTGCGGGCTTTCAGGACGGGCAGGGGGCACAGCAGGCCCAATGCATCCAGTGTTTCGGCTTCTTGTGTCATGGCTCTCAGATATTTGCATGGCGCACAGCTGTCCAGCCGGCAACCACGAGGATGTGACCGAATGGCCCCGTGACGCGCCCCACTGGATATCCTATGTGCAGTGGCATGTTCGGAATCGATATCATCGACGCGGGGCTGCTGCCCGCCATGTTCATCGCGCTGGTCGGCGGGTTGATCAGTTTTCTGTCGCCCTGCGTGTTGCCGATCGTGCCGCCTTATCTGGCCTACATGAGCGGCGTGACCATTCACGAGATGCAGGATCAGGCGCAGGCTAGACGCAAGGCGACTCTGTCAGCGCTGTTCTTCGTTCTTGGACTGTCGACGGTGTTCCTGCTACTGGGCTTCACGGCCTCGGCCTTCGGCGCATTCGTGCTGCAGAACCAGGAACTGTTCGCCAAGGCCTCGGGTCTGGTGGTGATCGTGTTCGGCCTGCATTTCCTGAACGTGTTCCGAATTCCGATCCTGGACCGCGAAGCGCGGCTCGAAACCGGGGACTCCGGCGGATCGGTCTTTGGGGCTTACATCCTGGGGTTGGCTTTCGCATTCGGCTGGACCCCTTGCATCGGCCCCCAGCTTGGCGCGATTCTGTCGCTGGCCGCGTCCGAGGCCTCGGTGGCGCGGGGCACGCTGTTGCTGGGCGTCTACGCGGCGGGTCTGGGCATACCGTTCCTGCTGGCTGCGATGTTCCTGAACCGTTCAATGGCGGTGATGAACAAGCTGAAACCGCATATGGGAACGATCGAAAAAGTCATGGGTGGCTTGTTGCTGGTCGTCGGCATCATGCTGGTGACGGGTCTGTTCACCGAGTTCAGCTGGTGGCTGCTTGAGACGTTCCCGGCATTGGCCACTCTGGGCTGACGCGGCGCCCGGTCGCGATGATCGGGCCTTACCTTGGCCACATCGCTGCGCTAACCTGCCCGCAACAAGGGCAAAGGCATGAGCAGTCAGGTTCCGCAATCTGGGGTACAACGACGCCGGGTGTTCTATATCCCCGGCTATGATCCGATCCATCCCCGCCGCTATCGCGAACTCTATCGGAAAGAGGGGCGCGCGCAGTCAGCGATTTCCGGGTATCGGTTGGAGGTCTCGGCCAAGACGGGCGATGGCCCCTATGGCTGGCACGTCCGGTCGGAGCAGGACGGGGCCGAAGTAGATACGGATGTCGAGGTTCTAGTCTGGTCCGACATCGTGCGCGACAGCATGGACAGCTCGATCCCGGCGACCTACTGGCAACTGCTGTGCACGGCCTCGATCTACATCTCGACTGGCACGCTGTGGCGGCTGATGCGGCTGCGCAAAGGACCGGTGATCGCCGCACTCTATCCGGTGGCGATGTTGCTGGGGCAGTTGGCGCTGGCGGGATTGGTCTTCTACGGTGTGGCAATGTTGTCCGAGTCCGCGATGCATTGGTTGGTTGAAGCTGTGGAAGGACCCGCGCTGTTCGGTCCCTATTTTGCGGCGCGGATGTATCTCAGCCTGGCTATTGGCGTGTTGGCGGGCTGGTGGGTCTTGCGCTGGTTCCGAAAGATCGACAACCGCCTGTTCGCCTATTACCTGATGCACGACTATGCCTATTCTGCGCGGCTGCGGGGAGAAACGCCGCCCGAGTTGCAGGCTCGGCTGGACGAATTCCGTGCCACTATTGCGGCAGCGCTACGGTCGCCCGTCGATGAGGTTCTGGTGGTGGGCCACAGTTCCGGCGCCCATCTGGGGGTTTCGGTTCTGGCCGACCTGCTGCGGCGGGGCGAGGTGCCACCGGATGGCCCGGTCCTGTCGTTCCTGACATTGGGGCAGGTGGTGCCGATGGTGTCATTCCTGCCGCGGGCCGGCCGGTTGCGGTCCGACCTGCAATTGCTGTCGCAGACCGAGCAGTTGACATGGGTCGACGTCTCGGCACCCGGGGATGGCTGCGCCTTTGCCCTATGTGATCCGGTTGCGGTCAGCGGGGTTGCCGGGCCGGGCAAGCGGTGGCCGCTGGTTCTGTCAGCCGCTTTTACGCAAACCCTGTCGCCCGAACGTTGGGCCGCGTTGCGCTGGCGGTTCTTCCGTTTGCATTTCCAGTATCTTTGCGCGTTCGACCGGCCTAGCGACTATGACTATTTCCGCATCACGGCCGGCCCGCTGACACTGGGCGCTCGGTTCGCCGGCCGGGCGCCGTCGAAATCGCGGATCGAGCGGGCGGTGTCCAAGTACCGGACGGTGCGCGCATGACCCCGCCCAAGCCGCCCGCCAGACCGGACAAGGTATCTCTGTGGCAATACCTGCGCATGTTCCGGCGTGACATCCTGTCGGCCCAGCCGCAACGCCTGTACCGCGCCTGGATGGCCGAGTTCCGCACCCCGTTCTTCCGGTCCTACCTGATCAACCAGCCCGAGCTGATCGACCGGGTTCTGAAACACCGTCCTCAGGATTTCCCGAAATCCGGCCGGATCAGCGAAGGCCTGCGGCCCCTGCTAGGCCAATCGGTATTCCTGACCAATGGCGCGACCTGGGAGCGCCAGCGCCGCATCATCGACCCGGCCTTCGAGGGCGGGCGGCTAAAACAAACCTTTCCCGCGATGCTGGCCTCGGCCGAGGCTTGCGCCGATCGCCTGCGCGACAGGACGGGCGTGCCGGTCGAGATCGAAGAGGTCACCAGCCATGCCGCCGCCGACGTGATCTTTCGCACCTTGTTCTCGGTGCCGATCGAGCACGAAATCGCCGCGCAGGTGTTCGAGAAGTTCCGCGCCTATCAGCGGCAGCAACCTCTGCTGAACCTTGCGGCTTTCGTGCCGCTGCCCGGCTGGGTGCCTCGGTTCCACCCGCGCAAGACCCGCCGTGCGGCGGCTGAAATCCGCGCCTTGATCGCCCGCCTGACCCGCGAGCGGGCCGCGCAGATCGCCGCCGGCGCCGCGCCCGACGATCTGGCCACCAAGATCATGACCACGTCCGACCCCCTGACCGGGCAGTGTTTCGATACCGATGAGATGATCGATCAGGTGGCCATCTTCTTTCTGGCCGGGCACGAGACCAGCGCCTCGGCCCTGGCGTGGACGCTGTACCTGATGGCCGCCTATCCCGACTGGCAGGACCGCGTGGCCGAGGAGGCCCGCGCGCAGGATGAAATCAGTTTTGCCAGCATGTCCAGACTGCGCATCAGCCGCGATGTGTTCCGCGAGGCGCTGCGCCTCTATCCCCCGGTCCCGATGATGGTGCGCGAGGCCACATGCCCTGAACGCTTCCGCGACCGCGACGTGCCCAAGGGCGCTCAGATCGTGATCAGCCCATGGCACCTGCACCGGCATGAACGGCTGTGGGAGGACCCCGACAGCTTTGACCCGGCCCGCTGGGCGACCGAAAACGGCAAAACCTGCCAGCGGGCGGCCTTCATCCCGTTTTCGGCCGGGCCGCGCGTCTGTACCGGGGCGGGGTTTGCGATGGTCGAGGGGCCGTTGATCCTGTCGACCCTGCTGCGCCGATACCGGTTCGAACCTGTCGAGGGCCGCTCCCCGGTCCCGGTGGCGCATCTGACGGTCCGGTCCCGCGACGGAATTTGGCTGCGCGTGGTTGAGCGCTAACAAACTATCATCGCCCCGCGCCATGCTGTATGCGGTTGGAAAAGCGGAATCATTACTGAACGGGAAAGTGTTATGTCCAAGGCTGAACAGCGCGAACAGATGATCAACGGTGCGGGTTTTATCGCGGCTTTGGATCAGAGCGGCGGCTCGACGCCCAAGGCGCTGGCGTTGTACGGGGTGCAGCCGTCCGACTATGGCTCGGACGAGGAAATGTTTGCCGAGATCCAGAAGATGCGCGCCCGGATCATCCTGGCCGATGACTTCACCCGCGACAAGGTGATCGGCGCGATCCTGTTCGAACGCACGCTGAGCGAGGAAATCGACGGTCGCAAGGTGGCCGATTACCTGTGGTCGGTCAAAGGCATCGTGCCGTTCCTCAAGATCGACAAGGGGCTGGAGGACACCGCCAACGGCGTGCAGCTGATGAAGCCCATCCCGGGCCTGGCCGAGACGCTGGCCAAGGCCGAAGGTGTGTTCGGCACCAAGGAACGCTCGGTCATCCACGAGGCCAATGCCGAGGGCATTGCCGCCGTGGTGAAACAGCAATTCGACGTGGCCCGCGAGGTGATCGCCGCCGGCATGGTTCCGATCATCGAGCCCGAGGTGAACATCAAGTCGGACACCAAGGCCGAAGCCGAAGAGATCCTGAAAGCCGAAATCCTCAAGAATCTCGACGAGTTGGGCAAGGGGCAGGACGTCATGCTGAAGCTGACCCTGCCCAGCAAGGCCAACCTGTATGACGAGGCCGCCGATCATCCGCGTGTTCTGCGGGTAGTGGCGCTGTCGGGCGGCTATTCGACCGACGAGGCCTGTGACCTGCTGGCGCAGAACGGCAAGATGATCGCCTCTTTCTCGCGCGCGCTGACCGAGGGGCTATCGAAACAGCAGTCGGATGCCGAGTTCAACGCGGCCCTGGGCAGCAATATCGACAAGATCTATCGCGCCTCGGTCTGAGGTCAGACCGGTTTGATGAACGAGCGGCGCATCTGCGCCGCTTTTTCGCGCATGGCGCAGCCGGTGGCGTGGTCATTCACCAGCCCCATCGCCTGCATGAAGGCAAACACCGTGGTGGGGCCGACAAATTTCCACCCGCGCTTTTTCAGATCCTTGGACATGGCAACCGACTCGGGCGAAGTCGAGGCCGTCTGCGGCGCCGGAGGGGTCTCGGGCTCGAACCGCCAGACATAGGCCGCCAGCGAGCCGGTTTCGGCCACCAGCTCCTGTGCGCGGCGGGCGTTGTTGATCACCGCCTCGATCTTGCCGCGATGGCGGATGATACCGGCATCTTGCAGCAGTCGTTCAACGTCCGCTTCAGAAAAACCGGCCATCACGTTGAAATCAAAATCGGAAAAGGCTTTGCGGAAATTCTCGCGCTTGGCCAGAATGGTGCGCCAGCTGAGGCCGGATTGAAAGCTTTCAAGGCAGAGTTTCTCGAACAGGCGCTGGTCGTCACCTACCGGATAGCCCCATTCATTGTCGTGATAGTCGAAGAATTCCGGCGCGGCCTGACACCAACCGCATCGCGGTTGGCCATCCGGCCCGGTCACGAGATCGCGCATCAAATGTACCCCTTTTGTTCTCATCCAGCCTAGACACCGACGGGGATCAGATCAAGCGCTGCGATCGGGTGACCGGTACCAGTTCAGAACAAAGACACGAATGGCCGACGCCAATCCAGTCTCGGGGTCGCGCGCGACATCAATTTCCGAGGCCAAGACATTGATTGGCATACCTTTTGCCTTGGCGATGTCCCGAAACGCCTGCCAGAACTCATCCTCGAGCGAGACCGAGGTTCTATGTCCCTTGAGGGTCAGCGAGCGTTTGACGGGCGGGCCGCTCATTCGTCCAGCTCGTGATTGTCCAGATCGCGGCGGGCTTTTTCCGTACGGGCCTTGTCCAGCTGTTTGTCTGCTTTGCTGCGCCCGAACGCCGCCGCGTTCCGGTCGGCGCAGGCCTTTTTCTCGGCCCGCGCCTTTTCCTTGCGATACCGGTTTAGATTGACCGGCTTGCCCATCAGTCCTTGGGCCCGATCATCTGCTCGGGGCGCACGACGGCATCAAAGGTTGCCTCGTCGACGAAGCCCAGCTTGATGGCCTCTTCCTTCAGCGTGGTGCCGTTCTTGTGCGCAGTCTTGGCGACCGTGGTGGCGTTGTCGTAACCGATGGTGGGGGCCAGGGCAGTAACCAGCATCAGCGATTCCTTCATCAGCTTGTCGATGCGCGCCTCGTTGGCCTTGGTGCCCAGCAGCATGCGCTCGGTAAAGCTGTCGGTCGCGTCGCCCAGCAGCTGGATCGACTGCAGCAGATTGTAGGCCATCATCGGGTTGTAGACGTTCAGTTCGAAATGGCCCTGGCTGCCGGCGAACTTGATCGCAGCGTCATTGCCCATGACGTGGGCTGCGACCTGGGTCAGCGCCTCGGCCTGGGTCGGGTTGACTTTGCCCGGCATGATCGACGATCCGGGCTCGTTCTCCGGCAGGATCAGCTCGCCCAGACCCGAACGCGGCCCCGACCCGAGGAAGCGGATGTCGTTAGCGATCTTGTAGCAACTGCCCGCGACGGTGGCCAAGGCGCCCGAGAGGAACACCATGGCGTCATGAGCGGCCAGCGACTCGAATTTGTTAGGCGCGGTGACGAAGGGCAGGCCGGTGATTTCGGCCATGTTGGCGGCGACGGCCTCGGCCCAGCCTTTCTGGGTGTTCAGCCCGGTACCGACGGCGGTGCCGCCCTGTGCCAACTCGTAGATGCCGGGCATGGCGGCGTTTACACGGGCGATGCCCTGACGGATCTGGTGGGCATAGCCGCTAAATTCCTGGCCCAGGGTCAGCGGGGTCGCGTCCTGCGTGTGAGTGCGGCCGATCTTGATGATGTCCTTGAATTCCGCCGACTTCTGCCCGAGCCCGGCGGCCAGCTTTTCCAGCCCCGGCAGCAGCACGTCACGCACGCTCATAGCGGTGGCGATATGCATGGCGGTGGGGAATGTGTCGTTCGATGATTGCCCCATGTTGCAGTGATCGTTCGGGTGCACCGGATCCTTCGAGCCGATCACGCCGCCCAGGATCTCGATCGCGCGGTTCGCGATGACCTCGTTGGCGTTCATGTTCGACTGGGTGCCTGATCCGGTCTGCCAGACGACCAGAGGGAAATTGTCGTCGAACTTGCCCTCGATCACCTCGCCGGCGGCCTGGATGATGGCGTCGGCGATGCGTGCGTCCAGCTTGCCCGTGGCCTTGTTCTGCATGGCGCAGGCCTTCTTGACCACGCCCAGCGCGCGCACGATGGCGACGGGCTGCTTCTCCCATCCGATGGGGAAGTTCATGATCGAGCGCTGCGTCTGCGCCCCCCAATACTTGTCGGCAGGAACCTCGAGCGGGCCAAAACTGTCGGATTCGGTGCGGGTCTGAGACATCTGTCACTCCGTCTGGTATGCAGTCGCATGCCGTTTAACCGCAGCTAAGCTAAGGTTCAATCGGCCAGTTGCGCGCACCTTAGTCCGAAGGGCAAAAAAGGTATAGCCATGCGGTGTGCGTCACTTTTCTTGGTTGGTCACAGGGACGTACCATTGTGCCCGTTCCCGGCTGAGCTAAGATATAGAAGGCAACCGCGGAGAAAGAACCATGAATCGCTCAGACCGGACCTCATTTTTCGCGCAAATGGCCCGATGGCTGTCGATACTGGCGTTTGGAATTTTGTTGGCGTCTCCGGGATGGGCGCAGGACATTGGTCCCTTTGTCGGCGACTATGTCGGATCTGCCGACGTGGTGGATGCGGACGGATCGTCGACCCCGCGCGACATGAGCGTTTCCATCGCAGAGACTGGCGAAGGGTTCGTGGTCAAATGGACGACTACCACCTACAAAGCTGACGGCCGGGTGAAAGAACAAAGCTTTTCGGTCGAGTTCCGACCCTCTGATCGGAACAACATCTATTCCGCAGCCATGAAGCGGAATGTCTTCGGTCATGAGGTTCCGCTGGACCCGATGAAGGGGGAACCCTTTGTCTGGGGGCGGATCGAAGGGGAAACACTGACCGTCTTCTCGCTGTTCATAGATGAGGACGGCGGATACGAATTGCAGCAGTATGACCGGACACTGGCCGAGGGCGGGCTTAACCTGTCCTTTTCCCGGTTCAGAGATGGACAGAAGTCGCGTTCGGTCGAAACATTCCTGGAAAAACAATAGGCTCCGCCAAAAAAGCGAAGCCTCGTCCAATGGCCGCGAATTACTTGCGGAAGCTGTCCAGCGATACAATATCCGCATCGTGATGCGGCTCGTCGTCGGGTTCGACCTCGATCGACTCGGCCTCGATTTCCACCGGGTCCTCATCTTCTTCGTCCGAGCTTTCGAAGCGCAGGCCGAATTCGACCGACGGATCGACAAAGGTCTGGATGGCCGAATAGGGGATATACAACGGCTCCGGAGCGTCACCGAAATTGAGCGTGATGGCAAATCCGTCCTCGCCAACCTCGAGATTTTCGAACCAGTGCTGCACCACGATCGTCATCTCATCAGGGTAGCGTTCGCGCAGCCAGTCAGCGATTTCGACGCCGGGCTCACGGGTATCGAACGTGATGAAGAAATGGTGCGCGCCGGGCAGTCCGGTTTCAGAAACGCGCTTCAGAACAGTCTTGATCAGCCGGCGCATAGCGGTGTGCATCAAGTTGCCGTAGTCAATGCCTTGCGACATGTGTCATCCTCGAAAGTGGTTATCCCAAGCATAAGGGATTTGATCGGAAACGAAAGAGCGGGTTGCGTCTGATTGTTCAAACCAGATGCAGGATTGCGCCTGCACCTATCATGATGCCCAGCGTCGTTGCCAGACCGGTTTTTCTTATGAAAATCAAGACACCGGCAAGGCATGTCAATCCAACGGCTGCGATGTCCAAGGTCGAAAAAACCGGAATGGGCAGTGAGATCGGACCAAACTCGACTTTTCCGATGGTTCCAAACAGGACGTGCAGTCCGAACCACACCGACAGGTTGAGAATCACACCGACGACCGCCGCGGTAATTGCGCGCAATGCTTCCGACAGTCTCGGTCTTTGCGCTATGACGTCCAGGTAAGGCGCGGCAACGAATATCCACAGGAAACACGGAACGAAGGTCGCCCACAGCGCAACGACCCCGGCTGCCAGCGCAAGGGACATCCCGCCCGCCAATTGCCCGGCGAGCATGGCGACGAATTGTGTGACCAGTATCAATGGGCCGGGGGTGGTTTCTGCCAGTCCCAGCGCATCGATCATCTGATCGGTAGAGATCCATTGATAGTTCTCGACGACCGTCTGGGTCATGTAGGCCAGCACCGCATAGGCCCCGCCGAAAGTGACTACTGCCAATCGAGCAAAGAACCAGCCCAGATCGCTTAGCAATGTCTGGCCGGAAAGGGTCAACAACACCAGCGGAGCCAACCACAGAAACAGCCAGAGCGCTGCGGTCCGCACGGGCCGAGCCAACGCGGTATCGACATTCTGCGAAACTGAAGGCTGCTCTGAAGGCTTACGTGAAAAGCCCCAGACAGCCGCGGCCAGAATGATCAGGGGGAAAGGTAGATTCAGAGCGAAGATCGCCAAGAACGCCAGTATCGCAAGAATCCCGGGCTCTGCCCCAGATAGAGTTTTGCGAGAAAGATTGAGCACCGCCTGGAGAACGATCACGATAACCGTGGCCTTGATCCCGAGAAATGCAGCCTGGACCAGGGGAAGGTCTCCGTAGGCAGCATACAGGCCGACCAGCACGGCTATCACCAGCGCTCCGGGCAGAACGAACAGGCCGCCGGCAATCAGCCCGCCCGGCACGCCCCGCAGCCGCCAACCGGCATAGGTGACCAGTTGCATGGCTTCGGGGCCGGGCAGCAACATGCACAACGACAGCGCGCGCAGAAAGGTCTGCTCATCCAACCATGGCCGCCGTTCGACCAATTCCTGGTGCATCAATGAGATCTGTGCCGCTGGGCCACCAAATGAGAGGAGGCCAATGCGGCCGAACACCCGGACCAGTTCTGCCAGTGGGGGGTTCACTACCGGGGCTCCGCCCTGCATGCGCCGGTTTCGGCGGTCCTCGGTCGGCTCCATCCGATATTCGGAGCATAGGTGCTGATCCGACCACCAGCGATCATTGGAAACTGCGCAGCCATGGCATGTGCCCCTTTGGATTTGGAGACATGCGAACCCGGGCTGCCGCCGGGCAGGGCGTTCACATGCTGACCCCGTGTGCTCTTGCTACTCGGGGTCAGGTTGCGCGGTCAAGAACCGGTTCAGGCCCAGTCCAGCCGTTGCCCTGTCATGCAGACGGGCAAGGTATCCTGCGGGAACTGACCGAGCTGTTCAAACAGGGAAACGAAGTCGAACTGGTTGTAGGCTTCGACCATCTTGTCACCTTTGAAGCGCGCCATCACTTGGCCTGTGACCTCCAAGGGCGCGCCGTTGTCCGCCCGCGAGGTCCGCACATGCAGAACGGCCGACGCCCAATCGCCGTTTTCGATAATTTTGGGCAAGTCCACCTGGATTTCGCCCAGAACGTGCCGAAAGGCCATGACCAGGTCGCGAAAGTCGTCCGCGCCGACCTGCATTTCGGGTATCAGCCCTTCGGCCATCGTTTCCGGGGCAAAATACTGGTCGATCGCGTCAATATTGCCTTTTTCCCAGACCTCGGAATACCAGGCCCTGAGTATCTCTGAATGAGTCATCCCAACTCTCCTGTCTGTCTTCCGCTACTTTGAATGACAGGAGTGAACAGTTTCTGAATGGCGGCCGATTTCGGCGTAAAAACTCAGACAAAATCTAGGGAAATGCAGGTTTCTGTTGCCAGGTACCTGCGAACCCCGCCTTACGCGGCTAGGCGCAAGGACTTAAGTTTCGGTCTGGTTACTGCTTACGCAGCAACGGCAACCGGAGCACGATTGTCATTTGCAATTGTACTGTTTTCGCCGGTAACGGTGGCAGACAGCCGAGACAAAGCTAACCCCTTTAGACGTTCGTCGATCCTGTTTCGGCCCCATGATCCCCAAATGAAGGATGTATGGTGGAGCCGCCGGGTACCGCCCCCGGGTCCGATCCGCTTATTACGAGCGCGTTTATGTCCATAGTCCCGAAGGACAGGATTTATATAGGTGAGGATATTTGCGGATGCAAACCCCCAAAGCGCGGGATCATGGCGATTTTTCCAACCTTTCACGCGGGCTTGGAGGGGTTGGCGGCGATCAGCCAGATCGCCAGCACCAGCTCGATTCCGCCGAAGGTCAACGCTTTGGCCAAGGGGGGATTGTCCAGCAGAACCGACACGAACCGACCCAGCGCCGCGCCCGCATAGACCACGCCCAACATCGCGTAGGCCATCGGGTGGTTCAGCCACAATACGGCGATGCCGGTCACGACAAACAGCCCGCCGACCGAGGCCCGCATCTCGCTGAGGCCCATCGTGCTGTTGGTGGGCGCAAGGTCCAGCGAGGCCGCCGTCCAGGCCGGAGCCAGAAAGCCGAACAGGCCAAAGCCGATGGTCAGAAGGGCTGCGATGATGTTGAGTGTTCCGGTCATGGGGGCCTCGCTTTTCAAATGCCTGCCCGTCGAACCTAATCTGTTTCGGGGCAGGGGGAAGACCTCAGATTGCGGCCCAGAGGCCGAGCACCCCCACAAGGATCAGGCTGAGCGCCCAGACCATTTCCAGGTTGAACCAGCTGCGCGACAGAAACTGCAGGCCCAGCCAGCGATAGACCGCGAAGGCCAGCGCACCGCCGCCCAGCATCATAGCGCCCGTATGGACCGCGGCCACAGCCAGGACCAGCAGGCCATTGGTGCCCATGATCTCTGACACGGCTCTGTGGCCAGTATCCAGCTCGTCCAGCCCGCACAGGCCCAGATAGATCGGGACCAGCATCAGCGCCGCACCATGCGCCAACGCCACCAGAAACGACCACAGCGCCAGCCGACTGGGCGGTACGCGCGCCAGAAACCGTGGGTGGCGCCGGGTGATCGCGATGTAGAGCCCCATGGCGATTACGATCAGGGCCGCTCCGATCCGGATTTCGCGCTGATAGTCTACAAGGATGGTCATCAGCGCGAAGGGCAGCAACACACCCAGCATCGCCACAAAATGCCCGCCCGCCAGCGCTACCAACGCGCGCCAGAGGGCGGATTGGCGTTGCTCCATCAATGCCGCCGACACGGCCAGCGGCCAGCCCATGCCGGGGTTCAACCCGTGATAGGCGCCGCTCAGAACAACGGCCAGCCAGAGGCCGGCCGTCGATGTCATCAAGACGTCCAATTCAGACCGAAGGGTAGCAGAAACTGTCGGTGGAGCAGTCTCCTCCCTCAAGCCGGATCTGGTGGCTGCGATACCCTTTCGGGAAATCCACCCAGAAACCCTTGTCCAGTGTCAGGCCGCCTTTTTCGCCCACATCTGCCTTGACCATCGCAGCGCCGCGATCGCCGGGATAGAATTGGTCATCCCACGTGGAATAAAGCGAATTGGTCCAGTAGACGCGTTTGCCGTCACGGCTGATCTCGACCATCTGCGGGCCATAACCAAAGTCCTTGCCGTTGGGATGCTTGGTTTTCTTGACGATTCCGCCGATCTCGACCTTGCCGGCCAGCTTGGGCTTCATCGGGTCCGAGACATCGTATTGGTGCATTTCACCGGTGCCCCAGCACGCGACATACAGGTATTTGTCGTCCAAGCTCAGGTCGATGTCGGTCACCAGAGGCGGCACCGCCGAAAACCCTTTGAGCAGATCAGGAAGATCATCCGGATCAGCGGGTTGCGGGTCGATCGTGATGGTCTTCTTGGCCTCGAAACTGCCATCCTTGTTGCGCCACCAGGTAAAGATTGCGCCCTGAAGATTGGTGGTGTCGACCACCACACCGCAGAATCCGTATTGCTTGACCGGGTCATGCGCCGGCCGGATTTCCAGCGCCATCTGGTGGTTCTCGCCCAAATCGATGGTCTGGATGTTGGTGCGGTCGCGCAGGTTCCAGAAATGGATCCGGTGGCCATATTTGTTCGACAGAAGATCTTCGGCCACGATCCCGTTTTCGAATTGCGGGGGCAGACCCCATTCGGAACTGACCATGTAGTCACGCGGCAGGTTCCACCAGAAATCATAGTGCTTGTCCTGCACGCCGCGCTCGATCTCGTAACGCCCGATGATGTCGAAGGTCTCGCAATCCATGATGAAGATGCCCGGAGGTCCATCGGTGCCATCCGGCCCGCCACCGCCCAAGGTGCTGACATAGATGCCTTCGGGTCCGCAATGGATCGTGTGGGGGCGGGAATATCCCGTCTTTGCAAAGACTTCTTCGGGTTCGATGATCTTGTGAATTTTGGCCTTCAGCGGCTCTTTCACGTCAATCACGTAGATCCGGCTGGAACGGATACCGGGGATGATCAGGTACCGGCGCTCAAGAAAAGCGTGGCCGGTCAGCGGAGACAGGGCCGAAGAACAGGCGTTCCATCCGAAATGGTGAAACTCGTCGCCCTTGTTGGGCATCATCACCTTGTGAACGATCTTTCCGTAATCGCCCGAAGTTGGGTCGACATTCACAACCGCCAAGCCATCGGGCTGCGAAAAATCGGGGCTGAGCATCAGCGTGAAGGCCAAGGTTTCGGGCGGGGCCTCCATGGCCATCTTGGCGGATGGATAGAATGTTGGATCCGGTCTTTTGTTCATAACGTCCTCCCGTAAGTCATTGAAAATCAATTTTATTGAGAGTGCCGGTCTTCCCGCCGGATGATGGTCTGCCTGCTCGAGTGTCCTTTCCGTTGATGTGATGCGTCAAGAAGAATTCAGAGTGTCTTCAGGCCGGTTTCCGCCGACGTTCGGCCACATCATGGGCCAGGCGGCGGGTGTAGGTTTCCAACTCGACCAGCGCGGCGTCGACGGTCTCGGCGTCCTGCGCCTCCAGCGCGTCGGCGATCTTGCTGTGCAGGCGGATGATCTCCTCGCGCGAGCGGGCGGTGAAGGTGATCATGTTCATCAGGGGCTGCATCGCCTCGACGGCTCCGGCCAGTTGATAGGACAGGACAGGGTTGCCCGCGCCATCGACCAGTGCCCGGTGAAAAGCCACGTCCGAGGCGCAGAAGGCCTCATCCGTCAGACCGGGCTGCGCCTGACGGAAGATTTCCGCGCGCATGGTGGCCAATTGATCGGCGGTGCGCCGCTGGGCCGACAGGCGCGCGCAGGCACGTTCCAACGCATAGCGGGCCTCGCAAGCGGTGTCGAAGCTGACCTCGTTCATCGACAGCAACAGCGTCGAAGTCGTGATCTGCTGAGAATAGGCGTCCTGAAAACTCAGCCGGTTGACGAAGGCACCCCCCGTCGCGCCGCGCTGGGTACGGATCAGCGATTGCGCCGCCAGCCGTTTCAGCGCCTCGCGCACGGTGGGGCGCGACACCTGGAACTGGTCCGCAAGCTCGGATTCCGAGGGCAGGCGCTCGTCCACGATCAGCTCTCCTGATACGATGGCATCGCGGATGGCCTGGGCGATCTGCGCGGACAGGTCGGTGCTTTTCTGGGGATCGATTTTCATCTTCTGCAGGCCGCCGTGAAAAATTTATTTGTCTGACATTTAAAAGTCTGACATTTGAAAAGCAAGCACCGAGTCGGGAGGGAACATGAGTCGGGCACTTCTACGCAGTGGTTTGTGGCTGGGCTTTTTCGTCCTGATCCTGTGGGCCTGGTGGGTGATGTACACCATGAGCCGCGACATGGGCGTCGATTGGATTGGCCGACCCGGGCCAATGGCCGAGGCGATGCGTGCGATGGATCCCCGCATGGACATGTACATGCCGATGGCCGAGTTCGGCCCGCTGTTCGTGATGTGGGCGATCATGATGGCCGCGATGATGCTTCCGACGTTGGTTCCGACACTGAAAAGCTATGAGGATTTGATCCAGAGCGCCAATGGAACAAGGCTTGGGTGGGTCGGCGTTCTGTTGGGCTATTTCGTAGTCTGGGCCGGGTTCGCCGCGTTGATCACAGGTGTTCAGCTGGCTTTGCTGTTCGGGGGCGTGATCGACATGCTGGGCATTGCCAAGTCTCCGCTTTTTGCCGCCGGTCTTCTGATTGCCGTCGGTGCCTTTCAATTCACGCGCGCCAAGGAGGTGTGCCACGGGGTGTGTCATGCACCCATGACCTATTTCCTTGGACACTGGCGCACCGGCTTCTCTGGCGGTCTGCGCATGGGGCTGGGGCTGGGCGCCTTTTGTGTCGGCTGCTGCTGGGGGTTCATGGCGCTTGGCTTTGTCGGAGGCGTGATGAGCCTGCTGTGGATGGGTTTGGCGACCCTGTTCATGGTGTTGGAGAAATTGCCCCAGATCGGTCATGTTCTGACACGGCCGCTGGGTTTCGCTTTGATTGCAGGTGGCCTTGGGCTACTGATCTACCCAATTGCATACGGAGGATAAGCCGATGGCAAAAAACCGTAAACCCGATGCCGACAAGCTGCCGGTCAGTCAGCGAATTGACAGCCGGATGCCAAATCCCAAGCGCCGCGAGATGAGCCCGACGGACTGGGCCATCAAGGGTGAGCTTATCCTGAACTGCTCCTGCGACGTGTTCTGCCCCTGCGTGGTTTCGCTGGGGGCGCACCCTCCGACCGAAGGGCATTGTCATGCGTGGATGGGTGTGATCATCGACGAGGGACACTATGAAGGTGAGGACCTGTCGGGTCTGAACGTTGGTCTGCTGGTAGATATTCCCGGCCGGATGGGCGAAGGCCAGTGGAAGGTCGCCGCGTACGTGGATGAGCGCGCAAGTGGCAAGGCGTACAACGGCCTGTTGCAGATTTTCAGCGGGCAGGCCGGTGGCACCACTGGGCTGTTCACGATGCTGGTGAGTGAAATCATCGGGGCCGAGCGTGCTCCGGTGCAGATCGAGCGCGACGGCAACAAACGCCGCATCGTCATCGGCCGCAAGATCCAGGGTGAGATCGAGATGCTGGCAGGCAAAGATCCCGAGCATCCGGTCATGGTTTCGAATTCCAAGTATTGGATGGGTCCGGACATCATCGTGGCGCGTGGCACCAAGTCGAAGGTGCGCGACTATGGTCGTGTCTGGGATTTCGGCGGCAAATCGGCCGAAATCTGCCCGATCGACTGGCACGGACCCAAGTGATGATCACCGGCGCCTATGCTCGGCAGATGGCCCGCTATAACCACTGGCAGAACAGCCAGTTGGCGGGCTTTCTTCAAGAGCTTTCGACCGAGGAATTGACCCGGGAACGCGGTGCATTTTTCGGGTCGATCCTGGGGACTGCCAACCATCTGCTGTGGGGCGACTGGATCTGGATGTCCCGGTTCGACAAAGGGCCGGGGCCTGAAAGCAATCCGCACCGCAAGGGCGGCGGTATTCACGAAAGCGTCCACTTGTGTCCGGATCTGGCGCACTGGCTGCCGCTGCGCGAGACCATCGATGCGCGGATCGATGCTTGGGTTGAAACTCTGGGCGACGAGCCAATCTCGGGTCCGTTCACCTGGTATTCCGCGGCAAAAGAAGAAGACATTACATTACCTTACGCCGTGTGCGTGATGCATTTTTTCAATCATCAAACGCATCACCGGGGACAAATCCACAAAATGCTGACCGAGGCCGGGTCTGAGGCTCCGGTCAGTGATCTCGTTTTCTTGCCCGAGGAGGTCTAAGTGCCACAGATTTCTTTGTCGCGCCGGCTGCGGCGCACGCCGTTCTCCGACGGGGTCGAGGCGGCCGGTGTCAAAGGTTATACCGTGTACAACCGGATGTTGCTGCCGACAGTTTTTGAAAGCGTCGAGGCCGACTATCGGCATCTCAAGACCCATGTGCAGGTCTGGGATGTGTCTTGCGAGCGGCAGGTCGAACTGCGCGGCCCGGATGCGGCGCGGCTGATGCAGATGCTGACACCGCGCGACCTGCGCGGCATGTTGCCGGGCCAGTGCTACTATGTGCCGATCGTGGACGAAACCGGCGGAATGTTGAACGACCCGGTGGCAGTGAAACTGGCGGATGACCGCTGGTGGATTTCGATCGCAGACAGTGATTTGCTGTTGTGGGTCAAAGGCTTGGCCAACGGATATCGACTGGATGTTCTGGTGGACGAGCCGGACGTGTCGCCCTTGGCGGTGCAGGGACCCAAGGCGGATGACCTGATGGCGCGGGTCTTTGGCGACCGGGTGCGCGATATCCGCTTCTTCAAGTTCGACATGTTCCAGTTCGAGGGGCGTGATCTGGCGATTGCGCGGTCGGGTTATTCCAAACAGGGCGGGTTCGAGATCTATGTCGAAGGCAGCGACATCGGCATGCCCTTGTGGAATGCGCTGTTTGACGCCGGAGAGGACCTGCAGGTTCGGGCGGGCTGCCCCAATCTGATCGAGCGGATCGAAGGCGGGTTGCTGTCTTACGGCAACGACATGACCGACGACAACACGCCCCATGAATGCGGGTTGGGCAAGTTCTGCAATACGCATACGGCCATTGGCTGCATCGGGCGGGATGCGCTGTTGCGGGTGGCCAAAGAAGGGCCGGTTCAGCAAATCCGCCCGATCGCGATTGAGGGAGACGCGGTGCCGCCCTGTGATCGGCCGTGGCCGGTCTATGGCGATGGCAAACGCGTGGGCCAGGTGACCTCAGCCACCTGGTCGCCGGATTTTCAAACCAACGTGTCGATCGGTATGCTGCGGCTGAGCCACTGGGATCCGGGAACGCAGGTCGAAGTCGAAACGCCGTCTGGAATGCGGACTGCAATCGTGCAGGACAAGTTCTGGATTTGAGCCGGGAAGGGCGCGCGAGACGCGCCCGGGAAGCATATGGGCCAGATGACAGATCGGTCGGGCCACGGTCAATGAAAGGAATTGGAATATGTTCAACGCTTTGGTGATGGAAAAGGACGAGGAAAGCGGACTGGCCAGCCCGGTGATCAAGCAGATCTCGGAAGATGACTTGCCGCATGGTGAAGTGCGTGTGGCCGTCGAGTTCTCGACCGTCAACTACAAGGATGGTTTGTGCATGTCGCCCAAGGGCGGCGGTTTGGTGCGGAGTTACCCGCATGTGCCAGGGATCGACTATGCCGGAACTGTCGAGGAATCCTCGGACAACAGGTACAAGCCCGGTGACAAAGTGGTGTTGACAGGTTGGCGCGTGGGTGAGGCGCATTGGGGCGGATACGCCCAGAAGGCCAGCGCGCTGGCCGACTGGCTCGTCCCTCTGCCCGAGGGGTTGAGCACGCGCCGGGCCATGGCCGTGGGAACTGCCGGTTTTACCGCGATGCTGGCGGTGATGGCGCTGGAAGATCACGGTCTGACGCCCGACCGCGGGCCGGTTCTGGTAACCGGTGCAGCCGGGGGCGTCGGCTCGGTTGCCACGGCGATTTTGGCCAATCTGGGATACGAAGTTGCGGCAGTGACCGGGCGGCCTGAAACCGAAGACTATCTGAAGGCGCTTGGTGCGACGTCGATCGTGCCGCGTGACGAGTTGAACGAAACCACCAAACGTCCGCTGGAAAGCGAAACCTGGGCTGGCTGCGTTGATGCCGTCGGGGGCGCAATGCTGGCGCGCGTTCTGGGTCAGATGAAGTATGGCGCCTCAGTGGCAGCGGTCGGTCTGGCCGGTGGCGCGGGCTTGCCGGCGACCGTCATTCCGTTCCTGCTGCGCGGAGTCAACCTGTTGGGTATCGACAGCGTGATGCAGCCGTTCGACAACCGACTGCGGGCCTGGCAGCGGGTGGCTTCGGATCTGCCGATGGACAAGCTGGAAGCGATGATTCAGCCGGCCACTCTGAATGATCTTCCGAAGCTGGGTGCCGACATCCTCAACGGTCAGGTCAAGGGACGCGTGGTCGTTGACCTGAACGCCTGAGCCTTAGTTTTTTCTGTTCCAGACCGGCCCGCCACAGGGCTGGTCTTTTTTGTCCGGGGGATCGGGTTTTTCGCGGAAACAACTCTGGTCATTGCCACATTTCCCGACCATGATTGCTATACATCCCAGGTGCGATGGCGTAAGAGCCATTCCAACATCACCTGAAGACGGGGAGTGAGCAGCATGTCTGACGATTTTGAACTGGACACCGATGATCTGAAACGCCGCATGGATGGCGCGATGGCCAACCTCAGAACCGAATTCGCGTCGCTGCGCACCGGGCGTGCGTCGGCTTCGATGCTCGAGCCGGTTATGGTGGATGCGTATGGGTCGATGACACCGATTAACCAGGTCGGCACTGTAAACGTTCCCGAGCCGCGCATGGTCACCGTGAATGTTTGGGACAAGTCTTTGGTCGGCAAAGTGGAAAAGGCGATCCGGGAAAGCGGACTGGGCATCAACCCGCAGCTGAACGGAACGATCATCATGCTGCCTATCCCCGAGCTGAACGAAGAGCGCCGCCGCGAGCTGGGCAAAGTGGCCGGGCAATACGCCGAACACGCCCGCGTTGCCATTCGCAACGTGCGCCGCGATGGCATGGATCAGATCAAGAAAGCCAAGGCCGACGGCCTGTCGGAAGACGATCAGAAGTTCTGGGAAACCGAGGTTCAGGAACTGACCGACCAGATGATCAAGGCCGTAGATGCGGCCCTTGAGGCCAAGCAGGCCGAAATCATGCAGGTTTGAGCGCAAGCCATGCCCGCTGATCCCCAAAACGAGCCCCCCTGTGGACCGCGTCACGTGGCCATCATCATGGATGGCAACGGTAGGTGGGCCCAGGCGCGCGGCCGGCCACGGCTGTACGGGCATCACGCCGGTGCCCGTCGGGTGCGCGAAGTGGTCGAAGCCTGCCCGGGGCTGGGGATCAAGTACCTGACGATTTTTGCCTTCTCGACGGAAAACTGGAAACGGACCCAGGTCGAGGTTGCCGGTTTGATGAGCCTGTTCAAGCGCTACATCATCAAGGAAACCCGAACCCTGGCCCAAAACGGTATCCGTGTCCGATTCATCGGCGACAGGGTGCGGCTGGATGCCAAACTGATCGAGTTGATGGACACGCTGGAGCGCGAGACGTCCGACAATGACCTTGTCCACCTGACCGTCGCTCTCAATTATGGTGGTCGGGACGAAGTGGCCCGGGCAACCAAGCGGCTGGCGCGGGACGTTGCCGCAGGCAACCTGCGGCCAGAAGATGTCGACGAGGAAACGCTGCCCAGATATCTGGACACGCGCGTCCTGCCTGACCCCGATTTGGTCATTCGCACCAGCGGCGAGGCGCGGATATCGAATTTCCTTCTCTGGCAATCCGCTTACTCGGAATACGAATTCATCGACACGCTCTGGCCCGACTTCACCGCGGCCGAGCTGGAACGGCTGTGCAAGAGCTTCGGGTCGCGCGAACGCCGGTTCGGAGCAGTTCCGGCATGACGGACGGCCGATGGTCCGACCTCACCACCCGGGTGTTGTCTGCCCTGGTACTGGTCGCTATTGGAGTGGTCGAGGTTTGGCTGGGCGGACTATGGTTCGAGACATTTGTTGCCGCAGCGTGCGGTCTGATGACCTGGGAACTGGTTCGCATGATCGATTCCGATCGGATGGGCGTCGCGGTTCAGTTGGGAATCCTGACCGGCGTTGCCGTCATGCTCAGCTATCATGTTCCGCCGCTCTACAAACTGCCCTTTCTGATCGCGCCCGCACTGGTCGGGGCAGGGCAGGTCTCGCACTCACGCGGGATCTACGTGCTGTTTGCCATGTGGATTGCCTGTGCGGGTTACGGGTTTATCCAGATCCGCGAGACGATGGGGTTTGGCTGGATGGTCTGGTTGATCCTGGTCGTCGTTGCCACGGACGTAGCTGGGTACTTCGTGGGAAAGACGTTCGGTGGCCCGAAGTTCTGGCCGCGGGTCAGCCCCAAGAAAACCTGGTCGGGCACGGCGGGCGGCTGGGTGGCAGCCGCGCTGGTGGGCGCAGCCGTTGCCGCGTATGCCGGGTTTGGCTATCGGTTTGTTTTGGTTTCGGTCCTGGCCTCGATGGCCAGCCAGGCCGGTGATATCGTGGAAAGCGCCGTCAAGCGGCGGTTCGGGGTCAAAGACAGCTCGAACCTGGTGCCAGGACATGGCGGTTTTCTGGATCGATTTGACGGCATGATGGGTGCATCGCTGATGGTTCTGATCGCGTCGCTGGTCTATTCGCCCGGGGAAATCTGATGCGAAAGGTTTCGATATTCGGCGCGACCGGATCGATTGGCCAGAATACGAGCGATCTGATTGCTCGGGCCCCGGAGGATTACAAGGTGGTCGCCGTCACCGGCGGGGCGAATGTCCGGCAGTTGGCGCAGGACGCCCGCCGGCTGGGCGCTGAAGTGGCAGTAACCGCCTTTGACCAGCATCTGGATGATCTTCGCGATGCATTGTCCGGCACAGGGATCGAGGCCGCCGCGGGCACAACCGCGCTGATCGAAGCGGCCGCTCGCCCAGCAGACTGGGTCATGTCCGCCATTGTTGGCTCGGCCGGTTTGGCGCCGGGGCTTGAGGCTTTGAAGCAAGGCGCGACCCTGGCCTTGGCAAACAAGGAAACTCTGGTGTGTGCTGGCCCGCTCGTTCTGGAAACCGCGGAACGCCACGGCGCGCGTCTGCTGCCTGTCGACAGCGAGCATTCGGCGGTCTTTCAGGCGCTTGTGGGTGAAGACATGGATGCGGTCGAGCGCATCATCATCACTGCCAGCGGCGGCGCCTTTCGCGACTGGCCGGTCGAGAAGCTGGCCGGCGCTACGGTCGAGCAAGCTTCGAGCCACCCCAATTGGGACATGGGACAGCGGATAACGATCGACAGCGCCTCGATGTTCAACAAGGCGCTGGAAGTAATCGAGACCAAAGAGTTTTTCGGGATCAACCCTGACCGGATCGAGGTTGTGGTTCACCCGGAATCCATCGTGCATGCTCTGGTCGGATTTCGCGATGGCGCAGTGATGGCGCATTTGGGCGCGCCTGATATGCGGCATGCGATCGGCTATGCACTGCATTGGCCCGAAAGGCGCGACCTGCCGGTGCCGCGCCTGGACCTGGCCAAGCTGGGTCAGCTGCGTTTTCGTGATCCGGACCCGGCGCGTTACCCGGCCCTGCGGCTGGCCCGCGAGGTCATGGAACGCGGTGGCCTGTCAGGCGCGATCTTCAACGCTGCCAAGGAGCGTGCGTTGGATCATTTCATCGGTCAACGCATCGGCTTTCTGGACATGACCGACGCCGTGGCCGCCGTTCTGGACCGTTTCGACGATGCAGGCGGCCTTATTGATGCCCCTTTGACCCTTGATAACGTCCTGAAAACGGACCATCTGGCACGTCAATGGGTGGATGACGCCGTACTACGAAGAGCAGGATAGAATTTTGGACATACTCTCGCTGATCCCGCAATTTGGTGGGCTGGTCTATACGATTGCCGCATTCGTCGTGGCGCTGTCCGTCATCGTGGCGGTGCATGAATACGGGCACTACATCGTTGGCCGCTGGTCCGGGATCCATGCCGAGGTGTTCTCGTTGGGGTTTGGTCCGGTGCTTTGGAGCAGAATGGACAAACGCGGCACCAAATGGCAGATCGCTCTGCTGCCTTTTGGCGGTTACGTGAAATTCCTGGGCGATGCCAATGCGGCCTCGGGCAAGGACACCGAGACGATGGCCGAAATCACCACGCAGAGCCCCGAAGAATTGCGTCGGACGATGCATGGCGCACCGCTTTGGGCGCGGACTGCCACGGTTGCAGCCGGGCCGGTCTTCAATTTCGTTCTGTCGATCCTTGTCTTCGGTTTGATCTTCTGGTCGCAAGGCGTGACCCGCGAGCCACTGACGGTCGGATCGCTGAAACCTCTGCCGGGCACCGTGCAGGAGCTTCAGGAGGGGGACGAAATCGTTGCGATCGCTGGCATCCCCACGCCTGATTTCGATCAGGAGGGGGCCTGGACCGAGTTTACCGAAGCGCTGCCGGTGCAGCCGGTTCTCGAATACACTGTCATCCGCGACGGCCAGACCCTCGACGTGTCGGCTCCGTGGCTGTTCCCGCCCTTGATCCAGCAGGTCGCCCCGCGCAGTGCTGCGATGGATATCCAGTTGCAGGCGAGCGACGTCATCACCTCGGTTGATGGCGAACCGATTTTTGCCTTCGAACAGCTTAAGGAAAAGGTCGAAAGCTCGGACGGAAAGGTGCTTCTGCTGGACGTCTGGCGCGACGGCGCCGAGTTGGAATTTGCACTGGCGCCGCGTCGCACGGATGAACCGCAGGCGGACGGCGGCTTCAAAACCGAATGGCGGATTGGAATCGTCGGCGGCATGATGCTGGTGCCGGCGACCGAACCTGCGGGTCTAGTCGACTCGCTGCATGGCGGTGTCATCCAGACCGGCCGCATCATCGAGGGGTCGCTGTCCGGTATTTGGCACATGGTCACCGGTGCGATCAGCACCTGCAACATGTCCGGACCCATTGGTATCGCGGAAACCTCAGGCGCGATGGCGAGCCAAGGGGCACAGAGCTTCATCTTCTTCATCGCGGTTCTGTCCACTGCTGTAGGCCTGCTGAACCTGTTCCCAATCCCGGCATTGGACGGGGGGCACCTTGTTTTCTACGCCTACGAAGCCGTCGCAGGGAAACCGCCCAGCGACCGAGCTTTGCAACTGTTGATGGCGGTGGGCATCACGTTAATTCTCAGCCTCATGATCTTCTCGGTAAGCAACGACCTGTTCTGCTGATTGTGGCGGCATTGACGCGTTACGGTCGCAAAATTGCCTCAATTCAAACCTAGTTTGTTTGGTGTAATTTTGCCGAGACGTGCAATCAAGCGGGCTGTAACCAATGACCAAGGCATTGCGAAATTCCTATCGGGGCTTCAGCTTCCTGTTTGTATTGAACTGGGACGCGTTGCTGAGCTTTGGGCTGACCGCTTTGGCACTGGCAGGCGCCGCATATCTGGCCGGTATGTGATTCCCCATACCCAGCTGAACGACTCGAGCGCGACCGATCCGGTCGCGTTTTTCGTTTGTGCTTTTGACAAGGCCCATCAGAGCGGCTACTCAACTTCTAAAGTCCGAAATTCTAGGTAGAGACAAAAATGGCTTACAGGAGAGGCGCGGGCACATCCTGCGGTACTGCGCAACCGCACGACAATATTCTGTGGCGGGCACTAACGATTTTTTTCCTCTTTGCGGCAATGAGTTTTACGGCGATACCGCAAGCCGCCCAGGCCCAGACCTACACGATTTCGTCGTTCGATGTTCAGGGCAACCGTCGCATTGAGACGTCCACCATCATCGCCCGGACAGGAATCACACCCGGTCAGACAGTCACTGCGGGCCAGTTGAATGACGCCTACCAGCGTTTGCTTGACAGTGGTGTTTTTGAGACAGTCGAATTGACCCCGCGCGGGAACACTCTGGTGATCGAGGTCGCCGAGTATCCGACGATCAACAAGATCAGCATCGAGGGCAATCGCCGCGTCAAGGACGACGTGTTGATCCAGGCAATCTCGTCGCAGCCTCGCCGGGTGTTCACCCCGCAGGTCGCGGAGTCCGACGCTGACAAGATCGCCGAAATCTACTCGGCGCAAGGGCGTGTGTCGGCCACTGTCATTCCGCGGATCATCCGCCGCAGCGACAACCGGGTGGATCTGGTTTTTGAAGTCGCCGAAGGCACCACGATTGAGATCGAGCGCGTCAGCTTTGTTGGAAACCGAGCATATTCGGACCGTCGTCTGCGCCGTGTCCTTGAATCCAAGCAGGCCAACATCCTGCGTACCTTCCTGCGCGGTGACACGTTCATTGCCGACCGCATCGAATTCGACAAACAGGTCCTGCGTGATTTCTACCTGTCGCGCGGCTATGTCGATTTTCGGATCAACAGCGCCAATGTCGAGTTCACGCGTGAGCGCGACGCCTTCTATCTGGTGATGAACATTACCGAAGGTCAGAAATTCTCGTTCGGCAACATCTCGACGGTCAGCGAAATCCCGGGCGTTGATGCGGCCGAGTATCAGAAGGCCCTCAAGATCAAACCTGGTGTTACGTATTCGCCAACTCTGATTGAGAATTCGATCGCTCGGCAGGAGCGTCTTGGCCTGAAGCAGGGCGTCGACTTTCTGCGCGTTGAGCCGCGCGTGACCCGCAACGACCGTGACCTTACGCTGGACGTTCAGTTCGTGCTGACCAGAGGCCCGCGCATTTTCGTCGAACGGATCGACATCGAGGGCAACACGACCACTCTGGACCGGGTCATCCGGCGCCAGTTCGACACGGTCGAGGGTGACCCCTTCAACCCGCGCGAAATCCGGCAGAGTGCCGAACGTATCCGGGCCTTGGGATTCTTCTCGGTCGCGGATGTGGAAACCCGCGAAGGGTCCAGCCCCAGCCAGGTGATCGTGGACGTGGATGTCCAGGAGCAGCCGACCGGTTCACTGGCGTTGGGCGGCAGCTACTCGGTTTCCGACGGTTTCGGGATCGCCATCCGGCTTGAGGAACGGAACTTCCTCGGGCGCGGACAGGAATTTGGCCTGACGTTGTCGACTGCGCAGGACTCTGAACAGTACGTCATCAACTTTGCCGAACCGTACCTGTTGGGCCGCAAACTGCGTTTTGATCTGGGCTTTGGTCTTTCAAGGACCAATTCCAGCTTTGCCAGCTATGACACCAAGAGCGTGTTCATCAATCCGCAGCTCAGCTATGCGATTGGCGAACTGTCCTCGTTGCGGCTGCGTTACAACTGGAACAAGTCCGAGATGTCGCAGCAGGATGACGAGGTCAACGGGGCAGTCATCGCGTCGGAAATCGCGCAAGGCAAGCGTTCGACAAGCTCGCTGGGGCTGGCCTATGTCTATGACAGCCGGCTGGGCGGCCTGAACCCGAATGCAGGTGTTCTGTTCGAGGTCGGCGTGGACGCGGCTGGCCTTGGTGGCGACAACAAGTACTTCAAGACCTCGACCCGGGCGATTGCCCAGACAAAGGTTCTGAACGAGGAAATGACGCTGCGTGCGTCCTTCGAGGCCGGCGCGCTCCATTGGCAAGGTGACGACTTCAGTCGGGCAATTGACCGTTATGTTCTGGGTCCGACAACGTTCCGCGGCTTCGAGCCGGCCGGTATCGGCCCTCGTGACCTGTCGAACGGGCAGGATGATGCGATCGGCGGCAACTACTACTGGGTCGCCCGGTTCGAGTCGGACTTCCCGTTGGGTCTGCCCGAGGAACTGGGGCTGCGCGGCGGTGTCTTCTATGACATCGGCAACCTGTACAACATCAACAATGTTGATACGACAGGTGCCAATATCGTCGGCGCAGACGGCTCGATCCGTCAGGTCATCGGCGTCTCGCTGCTATGGGATACGCCGTTCGGTCCGCTGCGGTTCAACTTCTCGCAGGCCGTGAAGAAGGAAGACTTCGACAAAGAGCAGAACTTCGACTTTACCATTCAGGCACGGTTCTGACGTCCATGGTCAAAGCGATATCGAAGTTTGTACAGGGCCCGTCACGGGCCCTGTGTGTTTTGATCTTCCTGGTGGTGTCGCTCCCAGTGGCCGCCCAGCAGTTGGGTGTACCGCAATCCGGCGTGCTGACCATCTCAAGCGACCGGATCTTTACCGAGTCAGCATTCGGGCGACGGGTTTTTGATGAGATCGAAGCAGAAAGTGCTGCGCTGGCCGCTGAAAATGAACGCATCGTTGCCGAGCTGAGCCGCGAGGAAAAAGAGCTGACGCAAAAGCGCGAAGTCCTGAGCCCCGAGGAGTTCCGCCCGCTTGCAGAAGCCTTCGACCGAAAGGTCCAGTCTCACCGCGAGGGGCAACGCGCGAAACTGGATGCTCTGGCCCGCCGCAGTGACGAGGCACGCAACCAGTTCTTTGAGATGGCGCAGCCCGTGCTCATCGACCTGCTGCGTGAAACTGGCGCGTCGCTGATCATCGAACGATCCAACGTGTTTCTCAGCTCGGACGCCTCGGATGTTACGGCCATCGCCATCCGCAAGATCGACGCGGCCATCGGCGACGGATCGCAGCTGGAAGAGGGCGACAAGCCATAGCGTGGCTTGCCCTTGGGTACGGGTATTGCTAACCACGCGTGAACGAGACCTCGAGAACAGGACATCCTGAAAATGACCACGGAAACCAAGAGCGCCGACATTCAGCTGATCCAGCGGATCCTGCCGCATCGCTATCCGTTCCTGCTGGTTGACAAGGTGGAAGAGATTGACGGCTATCAGTCGGCGGTTGGTATCAAGAACGTCACCATGAACGAGCCACATTTCCAGGGCCATTTCCCCGGAACGCCGATCATGCCCGGCGTGACCATCGTCGAGGCGATGGCGCAAACCGCAGGTGTTATGCTGGGCGTCGGCATGGATGTCATCGACAGCGAGCTGCTGATCTATTTCATGAATATCGACAAGTGCAAATTCCGCCGCAAAGTGGTGCCGGGTGACGTGCTGAAAATGCATGTCGAAACCGTGCGCGGCAAGAAGGGCGGCAAGATCTTCAAGTTCAGCGGCCGTGCGACCGTTGACGGAGAAGTGGCGGCCGAGGCCGAGTTCTCGGCCTACGTCGATTGGGATATGGAAAAAACAGCATGAGCCGAATTCATCCCAGCGCGATCATCGAAGACGGCGCTCAGATCGGCCAGGACTGCGTAATCGGCCCGTTCTGCCATGTGGGGCCACAGGTGCGTTTGGGCGACCGCGTCGAATTGAAGTCGCATGTGGTTGTCACAGGGGAGACCTCGATCGGTGACGACTGCGTCATCTTCAACTTTTCGGTGATTGGTGAAATCCCGCAGGACCTCAAGTTCGGGGGCGAAAACACGCGGCTGGAAATTGGCAAGCGAAACCGCATCCGGGAACACGTTACGGTCAATACCGGCACCGAGGGTGGCGGCGGTGTGACCCGCATCGGCGATGACTGCCTGCTGATGGCCGGGGTCCATGTGGCCCATGACGTGCAGATCGGCAACCGGGTGATCATGGTGAACCATTCCGGCGCCGCCGGCCACTGCATCATCGAGGATGACGTGATCATCGGCGGCATTTCCGGTTTGCATCAATGGGTGCGCGTGGGCCGCGGCGCCATCATCGGTGCGCTGACCATGGTGCCCAACGATGTCATCCCTTACGGCCTGGTTCAGGCCTCGCGCGGCGAATTGGAGGGGCTGAACCTTGTCGGCCTGAAACGCCGTGGCGTTTCCCGGGCGGACATTTCGGCGCTGCGTGCGGCCTTTCGCGAGCTGTCCGAAGGCGAGGGCACCTTTATGGACCGCGCCAAGCGTCTGGGCGACAGCACAGACAGCGACTATGTGCGTCAGATCGTGGAATTCGTGACGGGCGAAAGCGATCGTTCGTTCCTGACACCAAGGAAATAGGATCATGCTGGCTCTGATCGCGGGAACAGGGGTTTTGCCGGACGAACTGGTTGCACACCTGCCGGAACGCCCCTTGGTTTGCGCGATGGAGGGATTTCAGCCCGAAACTCTGACGCCAGACGTGACCTTCCCGCTGGAGCAGTTGGGCAGTTTTGTCGCCGAGCTCAAAGCGCGCGGCGTCACAGATGTATGCCTCGCAGGTGCGGTCCGCAGGCCAGACATAAACCCCGCTCGGATTGACGCGCAGACCATGCCCTTGGTTCCGATCATACAGCAGGCGTTGATGTCGGGCGACGACGGTGCTTTGCGGGCGGTGATCGGCATTTTGGAGGACGCAGGTCTACGCGTTCGGGCCGCGCACGAGATCGCGCCGGACCTGTTGCCTCCTCTCGGGTGTCTGACTCAGGCACAGCCGACCGAGGCGGAGCTGGGCGATGCAAACCGGGCCGTGGGTGTCCTGCGTGCCATGGGGGCAGCGGATATCGGACAGGCTTGCGTTGTTCACAAAGGCCAAGTTCTGGTTGTCGAAGGGGCCTTCGGCACGGCCTGGATGCTGCAATCTCTGGCCGCTCGCCCTGATGCGGGCGGTGGTATTTTGTTCAAGGGCCCCAAGCCGGGCCAAGACCGACGTGCCGATCTGCCTGCCATCGGCCCCGACACCGTATCCAGCGCCGTTGCGGCCGGTTTGTCCGGCATCGTCATCGAAAAGGGTGGGGTGATCGTGTTGGACCGGCCCCAAGTGATCGCGGAATGCGACCGCCTGGGCCTGTTCCTGCACGTACATGAGCGGGCCGTCTGATGCGCGTTTTTCTGGTCGCCGGTGAACCGTCGGGCGACCGTCTGGGCGGTGCGCTGATGGAGGGGTTGAAGTCCCTTGTTCAGGATATCGAATTCGACGGGGTTGGCGGGCCGCTGATGCAGGCTCAGGGTCTGGTCAGCCGCTTCCCGATGTCCGAGCTCAGCGTGATGGGCCTGGTCGAGGTTCTGCCCAAGTTCTTTCACCTCAAACGTCGCATCGCCGAAACGGCGCAGGCCGTTCTTGATACCCAGCCCGACGTTCTGATTACTATCGACAGCCCCGACTTTTCGCTACGCGTGGCCAAGCAGGTCAAGGCGCGCAGCAATATACGCACCGTGCACTACGTCGCGCCCAGCGTCTGGGCCTGGCGCCCCAAGAGGGCGGACAAAATGGCCAAAGTCATCGACCATGTTCTGGCCCTGCTGCCGTTCGAGCCACCCTATATGGAAAACGCCGGAATGGAGTGCGATTTCGTGGGCCACCCGGTGGCCAGCGAGCCGGTTGCAAACGACGCGCAGATCGCGCAGTTCCGCGCCGATCACGGGCTGGGCGACGCGCCGATCCTGCTGGCCTTGCCCGGCTCGCGCCGGGGCGAGGTCGATCGGCTGGCGCCGGTATTCGGAGCGGCGCTTGACCTGTACCTGAAAGACCGCCCCGACATGCGGGTGGTGGTTCCGGCGGTCGCGCATGTGGCCGATACCGTAGCTGCCCATGTTCGGTCCTGGCCGGGTCAGCCGGTCGTGGTGGACCCGCGCAACATCGATACGGATCACGCGGTTGCCAGCAAGCGTGCGGCCTTTGCCGCCGCCGAGATCGCCCTGGCCGCGTCCGGCACGGTCTCATTGGAGCTGGCGGCCCAGTCCACGCCGATGGTGATTGCCTACAAGCTGACCTGGCTGACCCAGAAGATCGCCGAGCGCATGGTCAAGCTGGATACGGTCACGCTGGTCAACCTGGTGTCCGAAACCCGGACAGTGCCGGAATGCCTGCTGGATGACTGCACGCCTGAAGCCATTTCCGCCGCGCTTGCCTCCGTGTCGGCCGCGCCGGACGCGCAGGAACAGGCTATGGCCATCACGATGGAACGTCTCGGCCGCGGTGGCGAAGCGCCCGGTCTTCGGGCCGCGCGCGCGGTGTTGGAGCGGATGACGCCGTGATGCTGGACTATGTGGTCTTTGCGGCCTCGGCCTTCATGGCGCAGGTGCTGACCAATCTCGACAACCTCATGGCGCTGGTCGCCCTGATGATCGTCACCGGTCCGCAACGCGCGGTTCTGGGGTTCCTGCTGGCACAGGGGCTTGTGATCGGCGCGGCTTTCCTGCTGGCGCTGGGGGTCGAAGATGTTGTGCCGCACTGGGCCGGCTACCTCGGAGGCATCCCTCTGGCCTTGGGGCTTTTCGGGGCCGCTCGACAGCTTCGCGGAACAAATGCGCAGGACGCGCCCGCAGTGCCGGGCAGCGCCTCGGCGCTTGTGACAATGTTGTTGTTCACAAGCCTTTCGATGGACACGTTTGCGGTCCTCGCCCCCTTGCTGGCGGACTCGACCCCCGATTTCCGGCTGGCAGGTGTGCTTGGGGCAGGACTAGCAGCGCTCTCCCTTGCGATCGTGGGGCTGATCGGTGGGCGCGCCCAGATCATGACGGGACGTCTGGCGCAACGGCTGGAGTACCTCGTGCCTTACGTCATGATCTGCGCCGGGCTTTATATCCTCAGCAATTCGTGGACCGACGCGGTTCAGTAACCGCGCCAGATCCAGCCGCCGCCGAAGATGCGGCTGCCCTCGGTTTCATAGAACACGCAGGCCTGCCCGGGCGAGACACCTTCTTCGGGCGTCAGCAACTCGACTTCGGCGGTGGTGTCGGTCAGCGGACGGATGATCGCCTCGCGCGGGGGGCGGGTCGAGCGGACCTTGACCGAAACATGCCATTCTTTCTGCGAGGTGAAGGGCTCATCGCCCAGCCAGTTGATCTCGCGCACGGGGATGGTGCGGGTGGCCAACAGTTCCTTGGGGCCGACGACGACCTGTTTGCGGTCCACGTCCAGTTTGACGACATAGAGCGGCTCGCTGAGCCCGCCGATGCCCAGACCGCGCCGCTGGCCGATCGTGTAGTGGATCACGCCCTCATGCTGGCCCAGAACACGGCCATCGGCGTTAACGATTTCGCCCGGTTCGGCCGCGCCGGGGCGCAGTTTCTCGATCACGCTGGCATAGTTGCCGTTGGGCACGAAGCAGATGTCCTGGCTGTCGGGCTTATCGGCTACGCTCAGCCCGTATTGCGCGGCCATCTCGCGGGTCGCGTCCTTGGACGGCAGATGCCCCAGCGGGAAGCGCAGGAACTCCAACTGCTCGGGCGTGGTTGAGAACAGGAAATAGGACTGGTCGCGGTTGGCATCCTCGGCGCAGTGCAATTCGGGGCCATTGGGACCCATTTTGCGCTGGATGTAATGGCCGGTCGCCATGCAGTCGGCCTCGAGATCCTTGGCGGTTTCCAACAGGTCCTTGAACTTGACGCGCTCGTTGCAGCGGATGCAGGGCACCGGAGTCGCGCCGGCCAGATAGCTGTCGGCGAACTCGTCGATCACGGCGTCCTTGAAGATGTTTTCATAATCCAGAACGTAGTGTGGAAAACCGCGCTCCTCGGCCACGCGACGGGCGTCGTGGATGTCGATCCCGGCACAGCACGCACCCTTCTTGGCCAGCGCCGCCCCGTGGTCATACAGCTGCAGGGTTACGCCAACAACGTCATAACCCTGATCCGCCAGATACGCCGCCACGACCGAGCTGTCGACACCGCCCGACATGGCGACGACCACCCGCGTTTCCGACGGGGGTTTGGCAAAGCCAAGCGAGTTCAGAGGGGTCTCGGTGTCGAAGGCCATGGGCTGTTCCAGTCCGGGTTAAGAAAGACCGGCAGAATATAGGAAAATTCTACGCACTCTCAAGGGGCGGTTTCACCGCGCATTAAGTAGACTGCCGTCAGCTTTGTGGCACCAGAAAAAGGGTCGAAAGATGTATTTGCACAAAGTTGAGGGACCAAGGTCAGTTACCCTGCCGGATGGGTCTGTTTTGTCCCGAGCGGATTTGCCGCCTGCGGATACGAAACGCTGGGTCGCATCAAGAAAGGCCATTGTCGTTCGAGGCGTGCTTTACGGATTGATCTCCTTGTCGGACGCCAAGAAACGATACGGCCTGAGTGACGAAGAGTTCAACACATGGGTGTCTGCAGTCGCCGAACACGGAATCGAGGCCTTGAAAGTGACGGCGCTAAAAAAATATAGACAACCTAAAGGCGAAAGCGAATAAATGATTCAACGGTAACGTCAGATTAACCATTTGTGATCAGGGTTAACCCGAACTGGAATAGTTGAGCTGAATTGGAGCAGTGCAATGCGAATTCTTCTTGTCGAGGATGATCCGACCACGTCAAAAAGCATCGAGCTGATGCTGACGCATGCCAACCTGAACGTGTATGCGACGGACCTGGGCGAAGAAGGCATAGATCTGGCCAAGCTGTATGACTACGATCTGATCCTGCTTGACCTGAACCTGCCGGACATGAACGGACATGAAGTCCTGCGTCAGTTGCGCATTGCAAGGGTTGAAACGCCGATCCTGATCCTGTCCGGAGCCGACGACACCGAAAGCAAGATCAAGGGCTTCGGTTTCGGGGCCGACGACTACCTGACCAAACCGTTCCACCGCGAGGAGTTGGTGGCGCGGATCCATGCGATCATCCGCCGATCCAAAGGTCATTCGCAATCGATTATCCGAACCGGACGAATCGCGGTCAATCTGGATGCCAAGACGGTCGAGGTCGACAATCAGGCGGTGCATCTGACCGGCAAGGAATACCAGATGCTGGAGCTTCTGAGCCTGCGCAAGGGCACGACCCTGACCAAGGAGATGTTCCTCAACCACCTTTACGGCGGCATGGACGAGCCGGAACTCAAGATCATCGACGTTTTCATCTGCAAGCTGCGCAAAAAGCTCAGCAACGCCACGGGCGGCGAGAACTACATCGAAACGGTGTGGGGCCGAGGATATGTATTGCGCGATCCCCAGACGGACACGGTGGAAAACACTCGCTTGGCCGTCGGCGCCTGAAAATCTGACCCATCTGCCACCGCGGTCCAGGGTGGCACTCGCACTCACGGCTCAGCACATCTGGACCTGACCATGACCTCGCCCTATCACTGGGGTCCAAGACGATGTGACAGGGCGAGGCCATGAGCAATTTGATTGCAGTAGAAGATCTGACCGAGGATCAGGCTCGAGAGGAGTTGGCACGTCTTGCGGAACTCCTGCAGTGGGCCAACGACCTTTATCACGGTCAGGACGCGCCCGAGATCTCGGATGCCGAATACGATGCCCTGAAACTACGGAATCTCGAAATCGAGTCGCGGTTTCCGCAGCTAAAGCGCACCGACAGCCCCAGCGATCAGGTTGGTGCGCGGCCGGTGGACGGTTTCGGCAAAGTGATCCATGCGGTCCGCATGATGTCGCTTGGCAACGCATTCGACGATGAGGATGTAGCAGACTTCGTTCGGTCCGTTCGAAACTATCTTGGGCTGAGCGAAGAGGCGCCCCTCGAATTCACGGCCGAACCAAAGATCGACGGTTTGTCGCTGTCTCTGCGTTATGTGGACGGCGAACTGGTGCAGGCGGCAACACGGGGCGATGGGGAAGTTGGCGAAAACGTCACGGCCAATGCGTTGACCTTTTCAGATATCCCTCAAAAGATCGCCGACGCGCCCGGGATCCTGGAGGTTCGCGGCGAAGTCTATATGTCTCATGACGATTTCGAGAAGCTGAATGCCAAGCAGGCAGAGGCGGGGGCGAAGTTGTTTGCGAATCCGAGAAATGCGGCCGCCGGTTCGCTACGCCAGCTTGACCCAGAAGTTACGCGCGCAAGGCCCCTGCGGTTCTTCGCCTATGCCTGGGGCGAACTGTCCGAGCCGTTGGGAACCACCCAGTCATCTGCGTTGGATCGATTGAAGTCCTTTGGCTTTTCCACCAACGACCTGACTGCCGTTTGCAGCTCGACCGCGCAAATGCTGGAGCACTACCGCGCAATCGAAGAGCAGCGCTCTACGCTTGGCTATGACATCGACGGCGTCGTCTACAAAGTGAACGATTTGTCGTTGCAGGCCCGTCTTGGGTTTCGCTCGACCACACCAAGATGGGCGATCGCTCATAAATTTCCTGCCGAACTCGCCTGGACCCGGCTTGAGGCGATTGACATTCAAGTTGGCCGCACCGGCGCGCTTAGCCCGGTTGCGCGGCTGCACCCGGTGACGGTTGGCGGTGTGGTCGTGTCCAATGCAACCTTGCACAACGAAGACTACATCGCCGGTCGGGATTCGAAAGGCGAACAGATCCGCGACGGCAAAGATATACGTGTTGGCGATTGGGTGCAGGTGTACCGCGCCGGCGATGTGATCCCAAAAATAGCCGACGTCGACCTGAGCAAAAGGCCGGAACAAGCTGTCCCGTTTGAGTTTCCGACGAAATGTCCGGAATGCGGCAGCGACGCGATCCGCGAGGAAGGCGACTCGGTGCGGCGCTGTACCGGAGGGGTGATCTGCCCGGCGCAAGCGGTCGAGAAACTGAAGCACTTCGTTTCCCGCAAGGCGTTTGACATCGATGGGTTGGGGGCCAAGCAGATCGAAATGTTCTACAACGACCCGGACCTGCCGATCCGTACGCCGGCAGACATTTTCACATTGCAAAAGCGGGACGCTGCAAATCTGAACAAGCTGGCCAACCGAAAAGGCTGGGGCAGTCAGAGCGCCGCAAAACTCTTTGCCGCGATCGAGGAAAAGCGGACAATACCGCTGGGCCGCCTTCTGTTTGCGCTGGGTATTCGACACCTTGGTGAAGCCGCCTCGAACCTGATCGCCAATCACTACGGCACGTGGGACGCGTTCGAGCAGGCTGTCACGGCTGCCAGCCAATTCAGCGGACCCGAATGGGATGAACTGCTGAATATCGACGGCGTCGGTGAAGTCATGGCCCGGACCCTGGTTTCGACATTTGCTCAGGACGCAGAGCGCCAAAGCATCGATGCGCTGGTCGCCCAACTGAACGTACAAGAGGCCAAACGGCCGGATACATCGGGCAGCCCAGTCGCGGGAAAAACGGTTGTCTTTACGGGTACGCTCAAAAAAATGACCCGGGCCGAAGCAAAGGCCCGCGCGGAAGCCTTGGGGGCCAAAGTGGCTGGCTCAGTCAGCACAAAAACGGACTATCTGGTGGCCGGCCCCGGCGCAGGTTCCAAGGCCAAGAAAGCGGCAGAGCTGGGGATCGAAACCTTGGATGAAGACAGCTGGCTGCAGTTGATCGGGGACGCATGAGCGGCCGTCCAGAGCAACTGTTCCCGCTTTTTGCAGGGCTCGAGACGCTGGATGGTATCGGTCCCAAGACCGCACGCCTGCTGGCGCAGACCGGGCTGGAAACGCCACGCGATCTGCTGTTTGCATTGCCATATGCAGTGGTTGACCGGCGGCGGCGTGATACGATCCGCGGCGTGGATCTGCCCAAAACACTTACGGTGGAAGTCACCGTCGGCGCCCACCGCCCGGCGCACAACAGGGGCGGAGCCTATCGGATTTTCGTGCAGGACAGTCAGACCGATTTCCAACTGGTCTTCTTTCACGCCCGGGCCGACTACCTGAAAAAGGTCCTGCCCGAGGGGGCGAGACGGGTGGTGTCCGGCAAGCTCGAACTGTTTGACGGAACAGCGCAGATGGTTCACCCGGACCACATTCTGCCGGTCGAGCAGGCCCACAGCATCCCCGAGTTTGAACCGGTCTACCACCTGACCCAAGGTGTCACCCAGAAAACGGCCTACAAGGCGGCGCAAAGCGCGCTGGCACGCCTGCCAGATTTGGCGGAATGGGCGGATCCTGCACAGGTTTCCCGCCAGAACTGGCCGACTTGGGCCGATGCAGTCCGGGCGGCTCACACACCGCAAGGTGCCGATGACGTGGCAGCGTTTGCTCCCGCGCGCGAACGTCTGGCCTATGACGAACTGTTCGCCCATCAACTGACTCTGGCTCTGGCCCGACTGCGAGAACGCAAAACTCGTGGAACCGTAAGTGTCGCGACCGGGGCGTTGCAGACCCGAGTACTGGATGCGCTTCCGTACAAACCCACTGGGGCGCAGTTGCGTGCCATACGCGAGATAACCGAGGACATGGGTGCTCCGACCCGAATGAACCGCCTGCTGCAGGGGGACGTCGGATCCGGCAAGACACTGGTTGCGTTCATGGCGCTTCTGGTTGCGGTAGAGGCCGGTGCTCAGGGTGTCATGATGGCGCCGACCGAGATCCTCGCGCGCCAGCATCTGGAGGGCCTTCGCCCCCTGGCCGAGGACGCCGGCGTGGTTCTCGAAATCCTGACGGGACGGGACAAGGGGTCCGAGCGCAAGGCGAAGCTGGCCGCGCTCAAGGCGGGTGACATCCAAATTCTGGTGGGCACTCACGCGGTTTTCCAGAACGATGTGGCATTCCATGACTTGCGTCTGGCGATTGTCGACGAACAGCACAGGTTCGGTGTCCGCCAGCGGATGGAGCTCTCTGAGAAGGGACAGGGGGCCGATGTTCTGGTCATGACAGCCACACCGATCCCACGCAGCCTTGCGCTTGCACAATATGGGGATATGGACGTCTCGGTCCTGGATGAGAAACCGCCGGGACGCAAACCGGTCAAAACTGCGATTGTCAGCACTTCGCGCATGGAGGAGGTGGTCGATCATCTGCGCCGCGCGATCGAAGACGGAAAGCAGTGTTATTGGGTCTGTCCGCTGGTCGACGAATCCGAGGTCTCCGACCTCACCGCGGCCGAGGAACGGTTCAAACACTTGCGGGCCCAGCTGGGTGACGGAATCGTCGGCCTTGTGCACGGACAGATGCCCCCGGCCGAGAAAGATGCGGCAATGGCCGCCTTTCAGGACGGGCGGACCAAGGTTTTGGTTGCGACGACGGTCATTGAGGTGGGAGTAAACGTCCCCAACGCCACGATCATGGTCATTGAGCGGGCGGAAATCTTCGGGCTGGCCCAGTTGCACCAGCTACGCGGTCGGGTCGGACGCGGGCATGACGCGTCAACCTGTCTGTTGATGTATCAAGCGCCGCTCAGCGAAGGGGGTCGAAGGCGGCTGGAAGTTTTGCGGGAAACCGAAGATGGATTCAGAATTGCCGAAACGGACCTCGAGATGCGTGGGGCAGGTGACCTGATCGGGACCGCGCAATCCGGTCTTCCCCGGTTCCAGATTGCCGATTTGGAACGGCAGGCTGGACTTATGGCTGTTGCCCAATCTGACGCGCGTGCGCTGCTGGCTTCGGATCCGAAATTAACCTCCGAACGAGGTCAGGCCGCCCGTGTTCTTCTTTGGTTGATGAAACAGGATCAGGCCATCCGTTTGATTTCAGTGGGTTAGCGGGTTGCGCGCAAAAAGTTCACAAATGTTCTCATAAAGTTCTTTACTGATCTCCGGAAATATGAGAACAAAAGGTCAACAAAGGATTAATTCCCGACCGGAGGTGAAACATGCTGACCCAGATCAAAAGCGCTTTCAGCCGTTCGCAAGCCACGCTTTTGCAGGATGCAGCCGGCGCAGCTTCGCTGGTAGTCATGCTGATGGTGGCGCTTCACTTGCCCGTCGGGTTCTAAGCCTTTCTGCCTGCGATCTCGTGCCGATCAACCCGCGTATGTCATCCCCATTTCAGTCAAGGGTGACCTGCCTGTCCCAAACCCCTTGAAGGGGCCGTGCCTCGGCCCCACGCGGTAATCCGGACCCCACGCGAGAAACGCATTGACTGCCGCCGCCCTTTCCGCCCGGAAGGAGCGGCGGTTTTTTTATAGTTGACCGGTTTTGAAGATCTCAAGCAGGGCTGACAGGACCGAGTTGACGGCCACCGAGGCCAGAATCATTCCCATGACCCGGCTGATGATTGCCGCACCCGAATGACCGATCAGCCGGATGATCGGCTCGGCCAGCAACATCAACACAAAGGCGCAGGCCAGTACGGACAGCATGACCAACGCAGTAATGCCCTGATCCGCCACGCTGTAGCGGTGGTTGTCGGTCAAAATGACGATAGCCAGCATCGCACCGGGTGAGGCCAGAGACGGGACCGCCAAGGGGAAGATCGCCGGGTTGTGCCTGTGCAACTTGTCTTCCATGTCTTCTTCGGCCTGGCGCTGTTCGATTTCCTGTTTGCTTTCGCCAAAAATCATCGTCAGCGCGAACAGGAACAGGATGATCCCGCCGGCGACCTGAAACGAGTTGAGGCCGATATCCAGTGCCTCGATCAGCAATTGTCCAAAGACCAGAAAGAACAGAAGTATCCCGGCGCTGATCAGTGCGGCCAGCAGGGCAGTGCGCCGGCGCGCGGCGGCTTCGATACCCGCAGTGACGGCAATGAAAACCGGGATGGTTCCGATCGGGTCGATGACGACCCACAAGGTAACAAAATGTTCCAGAAGGTTGTTCAATTGGCTTCTCCGTCAAATTGGTCAGGAGGTTAGCCGCCTTCGATTCAAAAGACCATGTTCAGGCGCAGTTGGCTTGTTCGGCCTTCTCGAAAGCCTCGGCGGTTGCGTCGAGCGCAAGCATGATCGACGCGTGCCGGTTCTTGTAATCGCGGGCGGGCCGCAGAACTTCCAGTTCGTCAAACGGCGCATCCGGGGTGGGGCCGTCACTCTTGAGCATGGCCGCCAGCTGGTCGCGCGCGGTTTCAATTTGGGGGCGGGTTGCCCAGATGACCGATGCACCGACCACTGCCGCTGCGGCCTGACCCAGTGCGCAGGCTTTCACGTCCTGACCAAACTCGGTAATCCGGCCGTCCCGCACTTTGATGTCCACGGCAACCGTCGAGCCGCACAAGGGCGACCGTTTCTTGACGGTCGCATCCGGATCTTCCAACCGCTGCAGGTGCGGAATGTCGGCCGCCAGCGCCAGAATGCGCCCGGAGTAGAGCTTGATCAGGTCGGTTTCGCCGGACATGGGTTTCCCTCGGTGGCTGTTCCCCATACATAGTGGCCATGTTCTGGGATGCAAAAGGTTTTTGCGATGTCGCGCTCTGCTACGTTCGACCCGTCGACGCTCAAATTCAATGAGGCTGGGTTGGTCCCGGCCATCGCGCAAGAGGAGAGCACCGGCGAGGTTCTCATGATGGCTTGGATGAACGCCGAGGCGATCCGAAAGACGCTGGAAACCGGGCGCGTCACCTATTGGTCGCGCTCGCGCCAGTCCTTCTGGGTCAAGGGAGAAAGCTCGGGCCACGTGCAAGAGTTGGTGGATTTTCGCGTCGATTGCGATCGGGATTGCCTGTTGGTTCTGGTGCGACAAAGCGGCCCCGCTTGCCACACAAACCGCCGAAGCTGCTTCTACACCGCCGTCCGGAACGGGGAAGAGGTCGAATTGATGTCGCCGATGGCCTGAGGGCGCCTAGCGGGCCTAAAGACCGACCATTGCGCGGACGTCTTCGGGCGTCGCTCCTTCGGCCCGGTATTTCGCAATCGCCCTGGCGTCGTCTCGCTTGGCCAGCCGTTTACCCGTTTCGTCCCGGATCAGTCGGTGATGGTGATAGGTGGGCGTCTCAAACCCCAACAAGCGCTGCAGCACCACGTGAATCCCGGTTGCGTCAAACAGATCCTGACCGCGAACCACATGTGAGATGTTCTGGGCGGCATCATCCAGAACGACTGACAGGTGATAGGACGTGCCCATACCCCGCCGGGCGAGGACGACATCGCCGACGCCGTGCAGCATCTGTTCGTCCGACAATTCTATCCAGCCAGTCGCGCCATCCGGACCGGACCCGGTCTCGTGAAACCTCAACCCGGTGGCGTCCCTCGCGATCCGGCGCAGCGCTTCGGACATATTGAGACGCAGGGCCACATCTTCCGGGATCGCGGACTGCACCTGATATGTCCATTTTTCACGGCATGTTCCGGGATATATGACGCCGTCAGGTCCGTGCAGAAGATACCCTTCCTGCGGCGCACTGGCGGCGGCCGCGATATCCTTGCGATTGCAGGTGCACGGATATAGCAGCCCTTGGGACCACAGCCAGTTCAAGGCCTGCCGGTAGAGCGGCATGCGATCGGATTGCCGCAACACAGGGCGAGGCCACGTCAAACCCAACCACGTCAGATCGTCATAGATCTGATCCTCCCAATGCTGACGCGCACGGGACTGATCGATATCCTCGATCCGCAGCAGGAACGTGCCGGAGTTTCGGACAGCAAGGTCATACGCCAGCAATGCAGAATACGCATGACCAAGATGCAATGGCCCGGTTGGAGATGGGGCAAATCTTGTGGTGAATTTCACGTCTTTTCAACGATATATACGTCGGATTTCAAGTCCAGCCCTGGCAAGTGCGGTCCGTGTTCGCGAAACAGAAGGCGCGCCGCTCCCATGTCCAGCCATTCGTTCAGGCGCCCGGTATAGCCGGGATCATCCAATGTATGGTCGTTGAACGAAAACGCCAGCAGGCCACCTTTGGGCAAGACTTTCATCAGCATGTCGAATGTCTGGGGCGGCGCGGCGCCGGCGCCGATCACTCCGATCGCGGCGATTGCCTTGTATGCCCCCGTCTCCAACGGGTTGGGATCGGTGATGTCGATGGCAGCAAGGTTGCGGTAGACGCCCTTGGCAGCAGCACCTTTCAGCATCTCTGGTGTCGGATCGACGCCGTCGATTGCCCGGTATCCGACCTTGTGCAAGGCGACACCGGACAACCCGGTCCCGCAGCCATAGTCAAGGATAGGTGTGTCCGGTTGCGGCAACTTGGACCACAACGCCTCGGCCACGCGGCCCGGCGTGGCATACCCGTGCTCGGCCACCTCATCTTCGTAAGAGGCCGCCCATTTCTGGTAATGCGCCTGGGTTTCCTGCGGCGTGTTCAGATCATATGTGTTTTTGAGGAACTTCTCGCTCATGCCGTCAGTTTAGGCGCGTGGCCCGGTCTGCGTCCAGTCAGCTTTGCGTCAGCCACTGCTGCCATGCCTCCTTGGCGCGATCGGTATAGGCTTTGTAGCGATCCTTGCGGCCGCGCCGTCCGCCTTTCAACCCGTCGACCGGTCGGAACAAACCAAAATTCACGTTCATAGGCTGAAAGGTCTTGGCCTCTGCGCCGCCGGTGATGTGGTGGATCAGCGCGCCCATGGCGCTGTCCTGCGGAACCGGGGGCAGGGAGTGGCCAAGGATCTCTGCCGCCGCGAGACGACCTGCCAGCAGGCCCATCGCGGCGCTCTCGACATATCCTTCAACCCCGGTGATTTGCCCGGCAAATCGGATGTTCGGCTTGGATTTCAGGCGCATCTGCGCATCCAGCAAGGTGGGCGAGTTGATGAAGGTGTTGCGATGGATGCCGCCCAGACGTGCAAAACTGGCATTCTCGAGCCCCGGAATCATCCGGAACACCTCGGTCTGGGCGCCATATTTCATCTTGGTCTGGAACCCAACGATGTTGAACAGCGTGCCCAAAGCGTTGTCGCGACGCAGTTGAACCACGGCATGAGGTTTTACGTCCGGCTGATGTGGATTGGTCAGGCCCACCGGTTTCATCGGCCCGTGACGGAGAGTCTCGCGCCCACGCTCGGCCATCACCTCGATCGGCAGACAGCCATCGAAATAGCCAGCTGTTTCACCTTCGTGGAACTCGGTCTTGTCAGCGGCCAGCAGCGCGTCGATGAAAGCCTCGTACTGGTCACGGTCCATCGGGCAGTTCAGATAGGCGGTACGCTCTTCCTCGGTCTCACCTTTGTCATAGCGCGACTGCATCCACGCCTTGCTCATGTCGATCGTGTCAGCGTAGACGATCGGGGCAATCGCGTCGAAAAAGGCCAGCGCTTCGGCCCCGGTCTCGCGCTGGATCGCTGCGCCCAACGCTGGCGAGGTCAGCGGACCGGTGGCAAATATCCAATGTCCATCGTCCGGAAGCGTAGTGACTTCCTCACCGGTGACGGTGACGCGTGGGTGCGCCTTCAGCTTGGCGGTCACCGTTTCGGCAAAAGGTTCACGGTCTACGGCAAGAGCGCCGCCCGCAGGAAGTCGGTGGGCGTCTGCCGTGGTCATGATCAACCCATTGGCCGCGCGCATTTCCCAATGCAGCAAACCAACGGCATTCTGCTCGTCATCATCAGACCGGAACGAGTTGGAACAGACCATCTCGCCCAGGTTGCCGGTTTGATGCGCAAAAGTGCCCACTTTGGGGCGCATTTCGTGAATCACGACGTCCACGCCCATTTCGGCGGCCTGCCATGCGGCCTCGGATCCGGCCATGCCGCCGCCAACGATATGCAATTTCTGTGTCATGTGCGTCCAAATAGGGCAGGTGGCCCGCGCGTGCAACGGCCATCGAAAACTGCCGCCAACAAGGCAGCGACGCGATGATTTTATTGGGAAGTCTTGGGGTCGCCGCTGCGGGAATGTCTGCGCCGGTGAGAGAAACCAGCTTGGAGGGACCTTCCGCCCACGGCGACCCAAAAGATAGTGAGGGCCTCAGCCCTGTCTCAGCTTTGCCACAGAGATGCCCATTTGAAAAGTGCAAAAATGCGAACAGTCGATAATTTTAGCCATAACAATTGCGTCATTGGGTCCAATTTGGTGAGCGTTTTTCGATAAATGCGGAAATACCTTCCTCGGTATCCCGGTGCAGCATATTTTCGGCCATCACGCCGCCGGTATAGGCATATGCCTGATCCAAAGGCATCTGAAGTTGCTGATAAAACGCCTGTTTCCCAATCTTTACCGCCGCGCCCAGTTTGGAGGCCAACTGCTCGGCCAACGACAGGGTTTCATGTTCCAGCAGCGTTTCCGGAACGACACGATTGACCAGGCCCAGCTCGGCGGCCCGCTCCGCTGGTATGAAATCACCGGTAGTCAGCATCTCAAACGCCAGTTTGCGCGGAATGTTGCGGCTTAGCGCCACCATCGGCGTCGAGCAGAAGAGACCGATATTCACGCCATTGACGCCGAATCGCGTTCCTTCGGCTGCCACGGCCAGATCGCAGGTCGCCACCAGTTGGCAGCCGGCGGCCGTTGCAATGCCATGGACCTGCGCGATCACCGGTTGGGGCAGGGATTGGATCGACATCATCATTCGGGCGCACCGATTGAACAGATCGGTGAAGTAGGCCTTGCCGCCATCTTCGGCCTGCCGACCTGCGGTCATCTGCTTGAGGTCGTGACCGGCACAAAACGCCTTGCCTGCCCCGGACAGTATCACGGCGCGGATCGTGCGATCATCGCGCAGGGTATCCAGTTCAGATTGCAACGCCTCCAGCATTTCGTCGCTCAGCGCATTCAGCCGCTCGGGCGTATTCATTTTCAGATGAGCGATCGCGCCCGTGTCGTTACGTTTCAAAATTGCCATCTTGCCCTCCTGCCGGCTGTGGGGCCAACTCTAGGTCGGCAAATCGAGGAGGGGAAGCATGTCATTGGCAATGAACAAGGAAGAGCTGACGGAATATCTGGCGCAGGTCTTCCCGCAGGTGCACAAGGATTTCGTCGTCATGGATCTGACCGACGACTCGATCCGCATGCGTCTCGTTGTCGAAGATCGGCATCTGCGTCCGGGCGGAACCGTGTCCGGGCCTTCGATGTTCGCCCTGGCCGATGTCTGCGTCTATTCGATGGTTCTGGCGCGAAAGGGCCGGCAATCGCTGGCGGTGACCACCAACAGTTCCATAGATTTTCTGCGTAAACCTGCTGGTGGGGCCGACATGATTGCCGAGTGCAGGTTGCTGAAACTGGGGCGTACGCTGGCTGTTGGTGACGTCCTGATGTACTCGGAAGGGCAGGAGGCGCCGGTGGCGCGCGCCAGCATGACCTACTCGCTGCCACCTGCCGGGTCCGCCGCAGCTGCGTTCGGATAAAAAAATGCCGGGGACAAGCCCCGGCACAGGAAGAGGTCCCGTAATTGGGACTGGGGATATTCTAGCCAAGCCAGAATTGGCGGCGTGCTTCGCGGTCAGCCTCAAAGCGCGTCAGTCCGACATCCTTCAGCAGACGGTCGTCCAGCCTGCTCAGGTTGACGCGACCGCGGCGCCGGCGTTCCCATTGGGTGACAGTCGCCGCAAAACGCACGGCCAGCGCAGCGATCAGAGGCAGCCGGGGGCTGTCGTTCAGCAGCAAGAGGGCGGGGGTGTGCATTGCGCGTGTCATGGTAAGTATCCTTTCAAATTGTATTGACACAAAGCATAAATGTTCGGTACATTGTTGTGATACATTCACGATTGTGTTGAACGCAAAGGAAGAATTGTAATGGATACAATTTGGCCGACAGACCTGCCAAAATCCAAGGGGCCAAAGTACGCACTGGTCGCAGATACAATTCGAAAAGCCATCGAAAACAAGCAGCTGGAAGTCGGGGTGAAACTTCCTCCGGTGCGGGAACTGGCGTATCGATTGCAAATCACACCAGGAACGGTCGCCCGGGCCTATTCGATTCTGACCGAGGAAGGGTTGCTGCAGGCCGAGGTCGGGCGTGGTACATTCGTGGCACCACCAAAAATGCCATTGCTAGACGATGTCTGGTCACGGCAGCTTCATCTTCGGGACGACAAGTATGACGCCAATGTCAGCCTGTTCAGCCCGCGACTGCCAGATGTCGGGCAGGTGTCCCTGATACGGTCATGCCTTGCCAAGGTGGCGCAGGGGGATCCGAAGATGTTCATGAACTATCCCACCCGTGACGCTTACCTGCCGGTGCGCCAGGCTGTTGTTGATTGGCTCTCCGACTTGCCGCTGGGTGCTTTGAACGCCGATGACATCGTTCTTACGCATGGCGGGCAAAGCGGACTGTGCGTCGTGTTTCAGACCGTTCTGCGCGATCCGAAACCCGTTGTTCTGGTCGAAGACCTTTCTTATGCGGGGTTCCGTCGCGCCGGTGAGTTGATGCGCGCCGAAGTTGTCGGTGTGAAAATGGACAAATGGGGTATCAGCCCCGACGCGCTGGACCACATCCTTCGTCAAACTCGTGCGCAGGCGATCTGCGTGTCGCCCGAAGTTCAGAATCCGACCGGTGGCCATTCTCCTCTTGAACGCCGCAACGAGGTGATCGAGATCGCCCGCCGCCACGATCTGCAAATCATCGAGGACGATTGCTATCGTATGGGCGAGGCGCGCGCACCCAGTTACAGGGCTCTTGCGCCTGAACGGGGCTGGCACGTGTCGTCGATTTCCAAGACCCTTACGCCGGCGTTGCGCGTGGGGTTCGCCATCGCTCCGCGGGAACGCAGCGGAGACCTGCGCCGATCGGCGGAATACGGGTACTTCGGGTTGGCGCAGCCATTGGCCGAACTGACCCGCTTGCTCCTCAGTCACCCTCAATCCCGGCAAATGGCGCGGGATGTTCGCGCGAAGATGGGTGAGTATGTACGGGTGGCCGTCAATGCACTGGGTGGCTTCAATCTGAACTGGGACGCCGACATTCCCTTTGTCTGGCTAAGCCTGCCCTCCGGCTGGCGTGCTGCAGCCTTCAGCAGAGCCGCCGAGCGGGAGGGCATTCAACTCCGATCGGCAGATGAATTCGCGCTGAGGGATGGACGAGCGCCAAATGCCGTGCGCATTGCCATGAACGGGCATGTCTCGCTGAAGCAGTTCGAATCCGCCATGCTGCGTCTGCGCGCCTTACTGGACAATCCGCCCGAACAAATCAGCGTTTGATTTGGGGTAAATAGATACCTATTTTATAAGCCTATGTTTTATAATAATTAATTGGACGCTACCATTCTTGACGTGCACTTACGGGCCGTCTAAATACCCATCCATCGAATTCGGGCCGGTCCACCTTTGGGGCGGCCTTTCACATCAAACAGGATTGTCCTGACATGAAAACCTTCTCTGCAACTCCTGCAGACATCGACAAGAAGTGGATCCTGATCGACGCCGAGGGCGTTGTTCTGGGCCGTCTTGCCTCGATCGTCGCCATGCGCCTGCGTGGCAAGCACAAGCCGTCGTTCACCCCGAACATGGACATGGGCGACAACGTCATCGTCATCAACGCCGACAAGATCCAGATGACCGGCAAGAAGCGCGACGAGCACTTCTACTGGCACACTGGCCACCCGGGCGGCATCAAGTCGCGCACCAAGCAACAGATCCTGGAAGGCGCGCACCCCGAGCGTGTGGTCTTTCAGGCCGTCAAGCGCATGCTGCCGGGCAACCGTCTGTCGCGTCAGCAGATGACCAATCTGCGCATCTATGCCGGTGCCGAGCACCCGCACGAAGCCCAGGCCCCCGAAGTTCTGGATGTCAAATCCATGAACAAGAAAAACACCCGGAGCTAAAGACCGATGGCTGATCAGATCAATACTCTCGAAGAGCTGAGCGCCGTCGCAGGCGTTGAAACCGTGGCCGAAGAAGTTGTTGTGCGCGAGCCCGTGCGTGACGAACTGGGTCGCTCCTATGCAACCGGCAAGCGTAAAGACGCTGTTGCCCGCGTTTGGATCAAGCCGGGTTCCGGCAAGGTCACCGTGAACGGCAAGGACCAGGACGTGTATTTCGCACGCCCCGTTCTGCAGCTGATCCTGCGCCAGCCGTTCCAGGTTGCCGGTGTCGAAGGTGAATTCGACGTTGTGGCAACCGTCAAGGGCGGTGGCCTGACCGGTCAGGCCGGTGCGGTCAAGCACGGCATCTCGAAAGCGCTGCAGCTGTACGATCCCAGCCTGCGCGGTGCCCTGAAAGCCGCGGGCTTCCTGACCCGCGACAGCCGCGTCGTGGAACGCAAGAAATACGGCAAGCGCAAAGCCCGCCGTTCGTTCCAGTTCTCGAAGCGTTAATCGCTGCCGAGTTTTTCAAATGCAAAGGGCTCGCAACCGCGAGCCCTTTTTTTCGTTGAGTTTCTCTGGCCTTACTCTTCGTAGACCATTTTCCACGCGCCGTTTTCCACCACGTTGACGTAGACCGTATCGGCGCCCTGATGGTCATCGGGGCCAAAGGTCATGTGGTTGCCGACCAGTTCATCCTGATAGTCCAGCGTCTCCATTGCAGCGATAAAGCTTTCCTGGGTCAGGTCGGGGCCTGCCGCCTCCAGCGCCTTGACCATCATTTCGGCCGCGGCATAGCCCAGCATCGAAAAGCCCACCGGGTCTTCGCCGGTGGCGGCCTTGTATTCCTCGATGAAGGCCTTGGGGGCGGGTTCATCCGCGCGGGCCCAAAGGTCCTGCCACGAGGCGGCGGCGTAGAAACCGTCGGTCACGCCACCCGGCACCTGTGCCACCACGGTCAGGAAACTGGCCGAGGTGCCCAGGAACTTCATGTCGGTCAGGCCCATCTTCTTGGCGGTGCCGACCACGGTGATGGCCTGCCGCACACCCAAGGCGATTGTGACGATATCGCAGCCTTCTTCCTTCAGCTTGCTGAGCGAGCCCACGAAATCGGTTTCGTCAGGTTTATGAGTGGTTTCCGCGGCAAAGGTAATGCCGGCTTCCTTGGCGCCTTCCTGGCTGCCTTCAAGGATTTCCTTGCCGAAATCGGTGGGCAGATACATCGCGCAGACCTTGTCGCCGCCGAATTCCTGCGCCAGATATTTCACGCCCACGCGCGCCTGGTCGTAATAGCTGGAAAACGAGGTGAACTTATTCTTCATCGGCTCCTGCAGCATCTGCCGCGCGGCCGACAGGGGGGCGACGTTGGGGATGCCTTTGGGATCCAGCAGTTTGAACCCGGCCAGGTTCATCGGCGTGCCCAGCGATTGCAGCATCGCAAATACCTTGTCGCGGTTCAGCAGCTTGTTGTAGCCCTGCATCGCACGCGGCATCTGGTATCCGTTGTCCTCGACCACATAGCGGATCTTGCGGCCATGCACGCCGCCATTGGCGTTGACCCGGTCGAACACCACGTTCGCGCCCTTGGTGGCCGGAACCCCCACGGCGGCGAAAATGCCGCTGAGGTCATTGACCGAGCCGATGACGATTTCGTCGTCGGTCACGCCTTGCGTTTCGGCCCAGCCCATCGAGGCCAGGGCGGATAGGGCGGTTGCAGCCGCCAGCCGTCTGATTGCTTTGGTCATGTGTCTTCCTCCCTTGGGATTGATCCCTGTTCTATTTGTACATGTCTTCAATGAGATGCGCGTGTTTCTTTTCCACCAGGCTGCGTTTCAGTTTCATCGTCGCGGTCAGTTCGTCGTCTTCGGCGGTCAAGAGCACGTCGATCAGGCGGAAATCCTTGATCTGCTCGACCCGCGCGAATTCCTTGTTCACAGCCGCAACCTCGGCACCGATCAGTTCGCGCACCTCGGTTGCAGCGCAGAGCGAGGCGAAGTTCGAGAACGGCACCTTGCGGTCCTGCGCGAACTTCTCGACGTTTTCCTGATCTATCATCACCAGCGCCGTCAGGTACTTGCGGCGGTCGCCGATGATCACCGCGTCCGAGATGTAATGCGAGAACTTCAACCGGCTTTCGATCTCGGCCGGGGTTATGTTCTTGCCGCCGGCGGTGATGATGATGTCCTTGAGGCGGCCGGTGATCGTGACATAGCCGTCCGCGTCCACGTGCCCCATATCGCCGGTGCGCAGCCAGCCGTCGGCGGTGAAGGTCTCGGCGGTCTTGGCATTGTTGCGCCAATAGCCCTGGAACACGTTCAGGCCGCGGATCTGGATTTCGCCCTCGTCCGAGATGCGCAGGTCGATCCCCGGTGCGGGCTTGCCGATGGTACCGATGCGGTTGGCCTCGGGCGTGTTCAGCGTGGCGATGCCCGAGGTCTCGGTCATGCCGAAGCCCTCGACCAGCGGCACGCCGATGGCCCAGTACCATTTCAGCAGCTCGGGCGAGATCGGGGCCGCACCGGACCCGCCGCGCCGCAGCCGGTCCATGCCCAGCATCCGGCGCAGGTTGCGCAGCACCAGCCGGTCCCACAGCCAGAAATTCGCGACCACCGCCGGCGGCACCGGTCTGCCCTGCAGGATGTATTCGGCACGCTTCATCCCGGCCTTCAGCGCCATGCCAAAGGCGGCGCGCCCGGCCGGGGTGGCCTCTTGCGCCATGATCAGCACCTGCGAATAGATCTTCTCCCACACGCGCGGGACGGCGGTGAAGGTCGAGGGCGACACTTCCTGCAGGTTGGCAAAGACCGTCTCGGGGCTTTCGGCGAAGTTCACCGTGCATTTCGAAGCCAGCGGGAAATAGATCGACACGTCGCGTTCAAGGATATGACACAGCGGCAAAAAGCAAAGCTGTTCGTCCGTTTCCAGCGCGGGCAGGCAGCGAGCGCCGCATTCGATCGCGGCCATGATGTTTTCGTTGCTCAGCATCGCGCCCTTGGGCATGCCGGTGGTGCCCGAGGTATAGATCAGCAGCGCCGTGTCCTGCGGCGTGGCTTGCGCGATTTCCGCCTCGAACCGGCCTGGTTCTTCGCGCTCGACCTCCCGACCGAGGGCGTAAAGATCTTCGATCATCATGCAGCGGGGATGGGTCAGGTCGTGCAGGCCTTCGTCCTCGAGGATGATGACCTTCAACAGGCCGGGCACCTCGTCTTCGATGTCCAGGAATTTGTCCAGCTGCTCTTCGTCTTCGACGATCAGAAAGCGGCTGTCGCTGTCATTGACCAGGTATTTCAGCTGGCTGGCGGAATCGGTGGTGTAGACGCCCGAGGCGATGCCGCCGACGCATTGGATGCCAAGATCGAACCACGCCCATTCCTTGCGGTCCTCGGACAGGATCGAGACGACCTCGCCGCGCTGCAGCCCCAGTTTGCGCAGCGCCAGCCCGATCCACTTGGCGTGCTGCCAGTAGTCGGCCCAGGAATAGGATTTCCAGATTCCCAGATCTTTCTCCCGATGCGCGGTGCGGTCGCCCAGGGCGGCGCAGCGTTTCTGGAACAGCGCGGGGATGGTGACGCAGCCATCGACCCGCACGGGGCGCTGGCCGGGGGTGGCGTTGAACTGGACGCCGTTGATGGTGGTCTGCGGGGGCAGGGTGGTCATGTTCATCCGGCTCACCTCCACGTCTTCTTGCGTTTCCAGCGGCGGTTTTCCCGCGCGCCTTCCTCCTGCACGCCCAGATAGAAGTTCTGGATGTCCTCGGACCGCATCAGCACGTCGGCGGGGCCGTCCATCACGATGCGCCCGACCTCCATGACATAGCCATGATCGGCCAGTTCCAGCGCGGCGTTGGCGTTCTGCTCGACCAGCATCATGGTCATGTTCTGCTCGTCATTCAAACGTCTGAGGATGCCGAAGATCTCTTGGACCAGCAGCGGCGACAGGCCCAGCGAGGGTTCATCCAGCAGCATGATGCGCGGGTTGGCCATCAAACCGCGTCCGATGGCCAGCATCTGCTGCTGCCCGCCCGACAGGGTGCCGGCCTCTTGATTTCGGCGTTCCTTCAGAACCGGGAAGTAGGAAAACACCAACTCGCGGTCGCGCTCGATCTGGGCCTTGTCATGCAGGGTATAGGCCCCCAGGCTGAGGTTCTCGTTCACCGTCAACAGCGGGAACACCTCGCGCCCCTCGGGCACATGCACGATGCCCTTCTGGACGATCTTGTGCGGCTCCAGCCCCTGGATTTCCTCGCCGTCGAAGGTGATCGTGCCCTTTTCCGGGTCCATCACGCCCGAGACGGTCTTCATCAGCGTCGTCTTGCCCGCCCCGTTGGCGCCCAGGATCGAGACGATCTGGCCCGGGCGCACGTCCAGCGACACGCCGCGGATCGCCATGATCGGGCCATAGAAGCTTTCGATGTTGCGGATGCTCAGGATCGGTGCGCTCATGAGGCTTTCCCCAGATAGGCTTCTACGACGGCGGGGTGCGATTGCACCTGCGCCGGTGTCCCAAGGGCCAGTTTCGCCCCGTCGGCCATGGCCAGCACCCGGTCGGACACGCCCGAGACCAGCCCCATGTCATGTTCGACCATCAGCACCGTGATCCCCATCTGCCGCCGGATGTCGTCGATCCACCAGCGCATGTCGGTTGTTTCCTCGACCGACAGCCCCGAGGCCGGTTCATCCAGCAGCAGCAGCTTGGGGTCGGTGGCCAGTGCGCGCGCGACCTCGACCACCTTGCGCACGCCATAGGGCAGGCCGGCGATCATCTTGTCGCGATAGGCCTGCAGGTCGAGGAAATCGATGATCTCTTCGACCTTCTCGCGGTTCTCCAGCTCTTGCCGGCGGGCCGAGGGGGTAAAGAACACCTCGGACAGCAGATTGGTACGCCGGTGGCGGTGCCGCCCGACCAGCAGGTTCTGCAACACGGTTGCATGTTCGAACAGCTCGATGTTCTGGAAGGTCCGCGCAACTCCATAGGCGGCCACACCCGAGGGCTTGACCTGAAGCAGATCGTGCCCGTCGAACCGGATCTGGCCCGCGTATGGGTCGTAGAAACGCGAGATCAGGTTGAACACCGTGGATTTGCCCGCCCCGTTCGGGCCGACGATGGCAAAGACCTCGCCTTCTTCGACCGAAAAGGACAGATCGTTCACCGCCGTCAGGCCACCGAATTTCAGGGTGACGTTCTCGAATTCCAGCAGGCTCATCTCAGGCGCTCCGTCTTGAGATAGGATTTCTGCCGCTTGAACATGTCCTTGCGGTAGAAGGGGAACAGCTCGAACCAGGTGCGGATTTTCAGCCATCGGCCGTAGATGCCCATCGGCTCGAACAGGATGAACCCGATCAGGATCATGCCGAAGATGCCGAATTCTAGCCCCGGAATGGCGACGGTTCCGCCACCGAACAGGGCGGCTGCGTATTCCTTGGCGATCGACAGGAACTGCGGCAGAAACCCGATGACGATGGCGCCCAGAAACGCGCCGTGGATCGAGCCCAGTCCGCCGATCACGATCATCATCAGCAGCTGGATCGAGATCACAACGCTGAAGGTTTCGTTGTTGAAGGCCCCGGCATAAAGGCCCATCAGCGCTCCCGCCCATCCGGTTACGGCGCAGGACAGGGCAAAGGACACGGTCTTGGTGCGCGCGATGTCGATGCCCATCGCCTGCGCGGACACTTCCGAGTCGCGCACCGCGATGAAGCTGCGCCCCAACGGCGTGCGCAAAAGGTTAATGTAGCCCAGCGTGACCAGAACCGTGACGACCAGCACCAGCCAGTAGAACTGCTCGGGCGTGCCCCAGCGATCGACCAGATGGCCGAAAATCTCGACCCCCCCCATGTACTTGCCCGCCACGCCGCCGGTGATCGGTTCCGCCAGAACGATGAGGTCGTCCATCAGGATCGACAAGGCCAGGGTGAAGATCGCAAGATAGATACCGTGCAGCCGCAGGGCAGGGATGGCAACCGTGACCCCGGCGATGCCGGTCAGAATGCCGGCAAGCGGAAAAGCCACCAGAAACGGCACGCCAGACTCGATCAGGATCACGTTGGCATAGCAGCCAAAGGCCAGAAACGCCGCGTGGCCCAGGCTGGCCTGGCCGGTATGCCCGGTCAGGATCATCAGCCCCAGCCCAGCGATGGCCCAGATCAGAACGTTGGTCAGCTCACCCAGATAAAACGCGTCCAGCCACCACGGCGCGGCAATGACCACCGCCAGCAGGATCAGGTAGAGCGACAACTGGTATCCGTCCTTCCACGGGCGGATGTCCTGCATATAGTCGGTTTTGAAAACGATCCTCATGCGCTCAGACCTTCTTGACCCGGACCTGGCTGAACAGGCCGTGCGGACGGAAGATCAGCACCGCCAGCAACAGCGCATAAGGCGCGATCTGGCTGTAGCCCGCAGCGATGTAGCGGCTGGCAAAGGGTTCGATCACGCCGACGATCAGACCGCCCGCCAAGGCTCCGGGCAGGCTGCCGAACCCGCCGATGACCGCAGCCGCAAAGGCCTTGATCCCCAGCAGCCCGGTGGTCGGATCGACCGATCCCTTGGCGGCGAACAGGATGCCCGCGATCCCGGCCACGACACCGGCCAGACCCCAGATGAAACCCTGAACACGCTTGACCGGGACGCCCATGTAATAGGCCGCCAACTGGTTCTGCGAAGCGCCCTGCATCGCCAGCCCCAGCTTGGTCTTGCTGAAGAACACATAGAGCCCCCAGGTCAGCAGCACGGTCAAGACGATGACCGCCACGTCCTCCATCCCCAGAACCAGCCCGCCAAAGCGGACCTCCTTGCCGGCCAGTGGGTTTTCCAGCGTCTGCGGCTCATGGCCCCAGATCAGCCCGGCAACAAAGCGGATCACGAAACCCAGGGCGATGGTCAGGATGACCACGGCGGTCTGGCTTTCCCCGAACAGGCGGCGGATGATCAGCCGGTCCAGCAGATACCCCAGCGCGCCCATGATCCCCAGCGAGATGGGCAGGGCCAGCCAGAAGGGCAGGCCCATATATTCGGTATTGGTCAGCCCGATGGTGACGAAGGCGCCCAGCATCATGAAATCGCCCTGGGCAAAGTTCACGGCCTCGGTCGCCTTGTAGATCAAAACGAAGCCAAGCGCGATCAGGCCGTAGACACAGCCATTCGCCAGCCCGCTGATCAGCAGCTGTGCGTTGTCCAAATTCTCCTCCCCATGCCGGTTTGCCCGGCGTCCTGACGCCCCGGATCTCCTCCAATCACCGGGGCGCCTGTTCTACTATGGCGTGATTATTACCTTACCGTCACTCTTTTTCAGTGCAACTGCCAGATCGGAAACGATTTTGTTCAGCGGGACATGCGCCGAGACATCCGTTTTCCACCGTCCGTCCGCAAAGCGGGCCTGCACCTCGGCAACCGCGCGCATCTGCTCTTCGGGCGGAGTGGACATCATCCATTTGGTCAGCCAGAAGCCCTCGATCCGTTTGCTCATAAAGATCAGCTGGCCCATCTGGGTCAGCTTCGGAGGCTCGCTGCTGAGTTTGCCATAAGACACCCAGCGCGCGCCGTTGGGCATGGCGCAGAAGACCTGCTCGGACAGCTGATCCGAGACCGCATCCAAAAACACCCGCGGCTTGAGCTGTGCGCTGATGGCAGCAAACTTGGAGACGGCATCGTCTTCGGTGGTTACGATGATCTCGGCCGCTCCGTGGCTTTTGAGCAGTCCGACCGTTTCAGGGCGCCGCACCATCGCAATCGGCTTCAGGCCAAGGTCTCGGCCCAGCCCGCACATCAGCTTGCCCAACTGGCTGGTGGCCGCGGAAACGACAAAGGCCTCTCCTTCGGAACGTGCGATCTCAACCATTGCCATCGCGGTCAGCGGATTGACGATCTGTGCGGCACCGTCATCGTCCGAGATCTCGGGCCGCAAAGGAATGCACATCTGCGCCTGTGTCAGGGCATACTCGGCCCATGCGCCGGACCCGGACGCGACGAAGGCGACCCTTTGCCCCTTCAGCGCTTCCGCGCCCGCGCCGGTGGCTACGACGTCTCCGCACCCTTCGAAACCGGCCGGGGCACCCTTGACCCGCGGCTGACCGTACTCACCTTTGATGAAATGGAGGTCCGAGGGGTTCACCGATGCGGTGCGCAATTTGATCAGAACCTGGCCGGGGCCAGGCGTGGGCACCGGGATCTCGGCATACACAACCCAGTCGGCGGCGTTCTCGATCGCCGGGCCCGTGGCGGTACCCGAGTATCCGTCAAATTTCTGGATCACGGCAAACATGGATTTGGGGAGGTCAGTCATTCTTTTTCCTTTGTTTCCGACACTTTCAAGCAAACGGGTCGATCCAAGTGCACGCCCTGGGGCAGGGCGCACCGATGCCGACAATAGGTCGTCCCGACTTGATGCGACTGGTTGAGCCAAGCCAAACAAATGGCACCGGACACGTCAATCGACCACAGGGTTAACGTTGGGGAATTGGGAAGCCGGTGCAGGTGTGACAAGGCCGGACAAATGCCGGCCTTGTCGAATGATCTTATTGCGTCAACAGGTTGCGCAGTTCCTGGATCTTGAGCGCAGCCGTTTCCGGCGCTTCCTTGATGCCATCGAGGATCTTGATCACCTGGTCCTGGATTTCCTGGCTCAGCTGGCTGTTTTTCACGGATTCAACCATCGCGTCATAGTCGAACTGCTCGGCCGACAGCATGCCTTCGTCAACCCAGGTATTCAGCAACTCCTGCCCTTGGGCAGTGAGTGCTGCAACCTGATCGCCGGCCTGGTTGGCCAGATCCGTCGCAGCATCGCCGGCCTGGTTAGCCAGATCCGTGGCTGTCTGACCGGCTTGCTCGGCGGCTTCACCGGCCTGTTCGACGGCGGCCGAGGCTGCGTCACCCGCTTGCTGCGTGGCCGTCGACAAAGCCTCGCTGGCAGCTTTCTGGGCTGCGGTTGCGGCCTCGCCAACGGCCTCGCCGGCTTCTTTGGCGGCAGATTGCAGTTTCTCGGCCGGGGTGGGCTCGGGCTGATTCAGGTAGAAATACGCGCCGGCACCCAATCCGGCGATGATAATCAGGATGATAATGCGGGACATTGGGGTCTCCTTTTCGGATGTGTGCCGCTGATGTGGGGAGAAACTACCTGAGATCAAAGGGGAAATCCCAAAGATTCGGCGCATGTTCGGGGTTTGGGCCACTCGGCGCTGATCAGTCAGACGATCGGCGGCAACAACACGCCACCCGCGAAAATACACGGTTGCAACCATCAGGCGAACAAGAAGGGGGGGCGTCATTGGGAAGTAGTGGCGGAGAGACAGGGATTCGAACCCTGGGTGGGCTTGCACCCACAACGGTTTTCGAGACCGCCCCGTTCGACCACTCCGGCACCTCTCCGCGGGGGTCTGTGAGGGGGGGATTTAGTTGTGATCGCCGAGGGGTGCAAGCAGAAAATTCCCGAATTCGCCAAACCGAGGATTTTCCATTGCCAGTCCGACGAAATCTCCTAGGCTGACATGTATGAGACATCTTCTGCACCGCATTTCGCTTCTGCTCATCCTGCCCGTGTTCGCGTTCGCTCTGACGGCTCAAAACGCCTTGTCCGCCAGCCGGGATCGGATTGAGGCTTTTCTGACGACGACGGGTTTTGACGTGGCGCTGGAAAGCATCGCATTGGCCTCGGCTTCGGCGCCTCAGATGCTGGGGATCGACCCCGAGGGTTTTGGCTCGCAATGGACGCGTCTGACGGAAGAGGTGTTCGACACCGACGACATGCATGAAACAGCGGTTGCGATTCTCGAACAGACGCTGAGCGACGAGGCCCTGAACCACGCGGTCGAGTTTTATGCCTCGGATCTGGGACAACGGCTTGTCGAGGCGGAAAATGCCTCGCACCTTGTCGAGGATGACGAAGCCAAGCAACTTGAGGGGCAGGAGATCATATCCGATCTGGTCAAGTCCGGTTCGAGCCGCATCGAAAGCCTGAAGCGGATGAACAGCGCCATCGATGCCAGCGAAACCTCGTTGCGGGCGCTGCAGGAGATCCAGCTGCGGTTCCTGCTGGCCGCCAGCGCCGCCGGAGTGATCGACCTGCAGTTGGACGCGGACGGGCTGCGCCAGATGATGAAGCTGAACGAACCCGAGATGCGGCAGTCATTGCAACTGTCCGCCTTGGCCAACGCGGCCTACACCTATCAGGATTTCTCTGACGCGGATGTCGACGCCTATACCAAAGCGCTGGAACAGCCGCTGATGCAGGAAGTCTACGAGCTGTTGAACGCAATCCAGTACGAGATCATGGCCATGCGGTTTGAAGTGCTGGCGGCGCGCATGGCCGAACTGCGTCCGGCTCAGGACATCTGATGCGGCTGTTTCTGGCTCTGTGGCTGGTTTTGGCCGGTTGGGCCAGTGCGGTCACGGCGGACCAGGTCGACCGTCTGACCAAGGCAATGCATTTGTCCGACGTGATGCAGATTCTGCGTGATGAGGGTGTCGCGCAGGGGCGCGAACTGGACAAAAGCCTGCTGGACGGTGAGGGCGGATCGTTTTTCGAGGCCCAGGTTGAAGACTTGTACGACAAGGCGTGGATGCAGGCCAAGATTTATGACGCGCTGGCTGGCGGTATGTCCGAAGGGCAACTGGAGCAGGCTGCGCTGTTTTTCGAAAGCGATCTGGGCCGCGCCGTCGTGTCTCTGGAAAACTCGGCCCGTCGAACTTTTTCCGACGAAGCCATCGAAGAGATGGCCATGGCCGCCTATCGGGAGGCCGATCGTGATGCGGCCTATTTTCGTCTGATCGATGAGTATGTCGAGATCAACGACCTTGTTGATCGGAACGTGCGCGGAGCGTTGCAGGCCGATTACAATTTCTTCCGTGGGTTGGCGGACGGGCAGGGCATCACGGGCGACGACGGGGAAATGTTGGCCCAATTGCTGGCGCAGGGAGCGCAGTCCGAGCAACAAACCCGCGAGTGGCTGTACTCGTTCCTGCTGTTTGCGTACCAACCGCTCAGCGAGGCCCAGCTGCGCGAGAATATCGCCTTTTCACGTACCGAGGCAGGGCAAGCCTTGAACAACGCCTTGTTCGCTGGTCTGGACACCATGTTCAACGAGTTGTCATACCAGCTGGGCGTAACGGTGGCACAGGTTCTGCAAGCGTCGGATCTTTAGGCCGGTTTGCTGTTGACTTTGCCGTGTGATCCGTGGATAAGCGCGCATCCCGGCCGGAACCTCCGCGCCGGGTATCGTTATTGTTGGCCTGACGGGTGCGCCCTGACGGTCGTTCATCCGCCCGAAAAGGGCGCGCTGTTCGAGGTGGCCTTGGCCGAAACGCCCGTCTGACGGGGACCACAGAACGCGGTAGAAAAAGGAAAGACGCATGTTTGCAGTCCTCAAGACTGGCGGCAAGCAGTACAAGGTTCAGGCGGGCGACGTGCTCCGCGTTGAAAAACTGGCTGCCGACGCAGGTGAAAAAGTCCAATTCAACGACGTTCTGATGCTGGGTGGCGACGCCCCGGTGGTCGGCGCGCCGTTCATCGATGGTGCGGCCGTTCAGGCGGAAGTGATCGAACAGATCAAAGGTGACAAGGTCATCAAATTCGTCAAGCGCCGCCGCAAGCACAGCTCGAAGCGCACCGTTGGCCACCGTCAGAAGCTGACCCTGGTCAAGATCACCGACATCCTGCCCTCGGGCGCGGACAAGTCGGGCGTCAAGGCCGCAACCGGTTCGGCTCCGGCAGGTGAAGTTGCTAAAGCAGCGAAACCCGCCAAGAAAGCCGCTGCCAAGGCAGAAGCCCCGGCCGCTGCTGCTGCCGCTGACGATCTGACCAAGATCACCGGTGTTGGTCCCGCAGCTGCCAAGAAACTGGCCGAAGCCGGTATCGAAAGCTTTGCCGCTCTGGCCGCCTTGTCGGACGAGCAGATTGCTGCTATCGAGACGGTCAAAGTGAAACCCGAATGGGTTGAGCAGGCCAAAGATCTGGCCAAAGGCTAAGGAGAGAGAGAATGGCACATAAAAAAGCTGGCGGTTCCTCCCGTAACGGCCGCGACTCAGCGGGTCGTCGCCTTGGCGTGAAACTGTATGGTGGCCAGGCCGCCGTTGCAGGCAACATCATCGTGCGTCAGCGCGGCACCAAGTTCTGGCCGGGCGAAGGCGTGGGCATGGGCAAGGATCACACCATCTTTGCAACTGTCGATGGCGCCGTGAAGTTCCACAAGGGACTGAAAAACCGCACCTTCATTTCGGTCCTGCCAGTGGCGGAGGCCGCAGAGTAAGCCGAAACCCAGAAGGTTTAAGAAAAATTCATGGGGGACCGGCACAAAGTGCCGGTCCCCTTTCTCGTTTTGACGCAGATTTGATCGAAAGCCCCGATGCCCGTTGCAACCACCAGTTTCCTGATCTTTGCCGCCAGCCAGGTCGGCACGCCGGGACCGGCCAACATGGTCCTGTTGGGAACGGGTGCGCGCTATGGGTTCCGGGCTGCGCTGCCCTTCGTGGCGGGCGTGATTCTGGGCAAGCAGCTGATCATCTGGCCGTTGGGCTTTGGCCTTCTGCAACTGGCAGAACAAGCCCCCACCGCGTTTGCGGTTCTGAAATATGCTTCGGCGGCCTATATTTGCTGGCTTGCATGGAAAATCGCCAACCTGCGCCTGTCCCATCAGGACGCGGGCGAGTCGGTTCCGGGTTTCTGGGCCGGGCTGGTGGTGCATCCGCTAAACCCCAAGGCCTGGGCGATGATCATCGCGGGATTCACCGGGTTCGTCGCGGCGGGAACGTCGGTGCTGAGTGCGACGCTCACGATCGCGCTCGTTTTGTTGACCTGCCAGTTGGTCCTGCACCCGATCTGGACCTTTGCGGGCGATAGAATTGCACGCGTGGTTGCGGGACGGCCGGCGGAAAAATATCTGATGTGGACCCTCGCGGGTCTGACTGTTGCATCCGTACTTTTCGTGTTGTTCGGAGGAGGAACACACCAATGAAACTTGAGGCAATCATAAATCAGCCGGTCATTGAAACCGAGCGGTTCGACCTGCGCCCGCTGCGCCGGTCGGACATGGGCCTGATCGAGCACTACGCCGGGGACGAGCGCGTGGCGCGCATGACCACGTCGATCCCGCACCCCTTGCCGCCCGGTTCGATCGAGGCTTTCGTGACCCGCGCCATGGCCGAGGACCGGGACGAGGACGTCTGGGCGATGGACGCCACCAAGGATGGCGGGCCCGAGTTGATCGGGGTGATCTCGCTCAAGCGGCTGGATCGCAACCAGTCCGAAGTGGGCTATTGGGTCGCGCCCTTGTATTGGAACACGGGCATCGCCTCGCTGGCGGTGGAAACGCTGGTTCAGGCGAATCCGTTGGAAAACGCCACGATGTTTGCCAGCGTGTTTCAGGACAATCCCGCCTCGGCACGGGTTCTGACCCATTGCGGGTTCCAGTATCTTGGCGATGCCGAAAGCTTTTCGGTGGCGCGCGACGCAAATGTGCCCACCTGGACGTACAGCAAAAAACTCTGACTTGTGGCCGATGGGGCCTTTGCAGTAGGGGACTGACATGAAATTTCTCGATCTTGCAAAGGTCTACATCCGGTCCGGGGCCGGCGGTAGCGGGTGCGTCAGCTTCCGACGCGAAAAGTACATCGAATACGGCGGCCCCGATGGCGGGGACGGCGGCAAAGGCGGGTCCGTCTGGGCCGAGGTCGTGGACGGGCTGAACACCCTTATCGACTTCCGCTATCAGCAGCATTTCTTTGCCAAGAACGGACAGCCCGGCCGAGGCCAGCAGCGCACCGGCAAGGATGGCGACGACATCATTCTGCGCGTGCCCGTCGGAACCGAGATTCTGGACGAGGATCAGGAGACGGTGATCGCCGACCTGACCGAAGTGGGGCAACGTGTCCTGCTGGCGCGGGGTGGCAATGGCGGTTTCGGCAACCTGCATTTCAAATCGGCCACAAACCAGGCGCCGCGCCGGGCCAATCCGGGGCAGCCGGGCGTGGACCGTACGATCTGGCTGCGTCTGAAATTGATTGCCGATGTGGGTCTGCTGGGCCTGCCGAATGCGGGCAAGTCGACCTTTCTGGCCGCCACCTCGAACGCCCGGCCCAAGATCGCCGATTATCCCTTTACCACGCTGCATCCTAATCTGGGCGTCGTCGGTGTGGACAACGTGGAATTCGTTGTGGCCGACATTCCCGGCCTGATCGAAGGCGCGCATGAAGGCCGCGGCATCGGCGACCGTTTTCTGGGCCATGTCGAACGCTGCGCGGTGTTGCTGCATCTGGTCGACGGCACGTCGGAGACCATCGCGCAGGATTATCACACCATCATCCACGAGCTTGAGGCCTATGGCGGCGCGCTGGCTGACAAGCCCCGGATCACCGTGTTGAACAAGATTGACGCGCTGGACGAAGAACAGCTCGAACTGGCCAAGGCCGAGTTGAAAGAGGCCGTGAGCGGCCCTGTCATGACCATGTCGGGCGTCGCCCGGCAGGGCGTGACCGAAGTTTTGCGGGCCCTGCGCGCCCAGATCGACGAAAACCGCCTGCGCCAGAAACCCACCGAGGAGCGCGAGACGTGGCAGCCCTGACCGACGCAAAGCGCCTGGTGGTCAAGATCGGCTCAGCGTTGCTGGTCGATCGTGCGACCGGCAAGCTGCGTTCGGAGTGGTTGCATTCGCTGGCGCAGGACGTGGCGTGGCTCAAGGGGCAGGGGGCCGATGTGGTTCTGGTCTCGTCCGGTTCGATCGCGCTGGGGCGCGGTGTTCTTGGCCTGCCCGCAACCGCGCTCTCGCTGGAGCAGTCCCAGGCCGCTGCCGCCGTCGGTCAGATCCGGCTGGCGCGGGCCTATGAAGAGGCGTTGGCCCCGCACGACATCACCACGGCGCAGGTTCTGGTGACGCTGGAAGACAGCGAGAACCGCCGCCGGTACCTGAACTCGCGCGCGACGCTGGAAACTCTGCTGGGGTTGGGTGTCGTGCCCATCGTGAACGAAAATGACACGGTGGCCACGGATGAAATCCGATACGGCGACAATGATCGACTGGCCGCGCAGATCGCCGTGACCGTCGGTGCGGATCAGTTGATCCTGCTGTCCGATGTCGATGGGTTCTACACCGGCAATCCAGCCGAAGACCCATCCGCCACCCGGTTTGACGTGATCGACGCGATCACGCCCGAGATCGAGGCGATGGCCGGTGACGCCGGTTCGGGGCTGTCCAAGGGCGGCATGAAGACCAAGCTGATGGCCGCGCAGATGGCGACGGCGGCGGGCTGTGACATGGCGATTACGGAAGGATCGCCTTTGAACCCGCTGAAACTGCTGAACAATGGCGCGAACAGCACTTGGTTCAAGGCCAAGATGGACCCGCATGCGGCGCGCAAACGCTGGATCTCGGCGATGAAGCCGCGGGGCGAGATCACGGTCGATGCAGGGGCAGCGCAGGCGCTGGAGAATGGCAAAAGCCTGTTGCCGGCCGGCATCGTCGAAGTGACGGGCGATTTTGGACGGGGCGACCCGGTGGCCATCAAGGATCACGAAGGCCGGCGTTTGGGATTGGGCCTCAGCCGCTATACCGCGCACGAGGCCGACACCATCAAGGGGCGCAAATCCTCCGAGATCGAGGACGCACTCGGCTATCCCGGCCGTGCGGTGATGATCCACCGTGACGATCTGGCTTTGTAGCTGCGAAAACTGATAGATTTGGCTGGTCCGACGACCGGAAAGGCAGATGACATGAAGGACTTTGATAGCATTCCCGCCCTGATGGCCGATCTTGGCAAGCGCGCCAAGGATGCGTCTCGGGATCTGGCCTTTGCTTCGGCCGAGCGCAAACACGCCGCGTTGATTGCCGCCGCCGACGCTGTGTGGAAGAACCGTGCGCAGATCATCGAGGCCAACAAGAAAGACCTGGACTACGGCCGCGAAAAGGGTCTGAGCCCGGCAATGATGGACCGTCTGATGCTGGACGAGACGCGCATTCAGGGCATGGTCGACGGGTTGCGCACCGTGGCTGAACAGACCGATCCAGTGGGTGAGGTTCTGGCCGAATGGGATATGCCCTCGGGGCTGAACATCCGCCGCGTACGCACCCCGCTGGGCGTGATCGGCGTGATCTATGAAAGCCGCCCGAACGTGACCGCGGATGCCGGGGCGCTGTGCCTCAAGTCGGGCAATGCCGTGATCCTGCGCGGCGGGTCGGAAAGCTTTCATTCCTCGACCGCGATCCACGCTTGCCTGGTCGAGGGTCTGAAGGCCGCAAACCTGCCCGAGGATGCGATCCAGCTGGTCCCGACCCGTGATCGGGCGGCGGTGCAGGAATTGCTGACCATGACCGACTATGTCGACGTCATCGTGCCGCGTGGTGGCAAGGGGCTGGTCGGGTTGGTCCAGCGCGAGGCGCGGGTGCCGGTCTTTGCCCATCTTGAAGGGATCGTGCACATCTACATCGACAAGGCTGCGGATCCGCAGAAAACGCTGGACGTGGTGCTGAACGCAAAGACCCGCCGCACTGGCATCTGCGGGGCGGCCGAATGCCTGCTGGTGCATCAGGATATCGCGGAAACGCTGGGGCGCGACGTGATCGCCGCGCTGCTGGCCGCGGGCGTCGAGGTCCATGCCGCGGGTGCGCTGGCCATCGACGGCACCGTGCCGGCCACCGATGCCGACTGGGGCAAGGAGTTTCTGGACAGCATCATCGCCGCAAAACCGGTGACCGATATCGATGAAGCAATCGCGCATATCCGGCAATACGGATCGAACCACACCGATTGCATCATGACCGAGGATCAGTCCGCCGCCGACCGCTTCTTTGAACGGCTCGACAGTGCGATCCTGATGCACAACGCCTCGACCCAATTTGCCGACGGGGGTGAGTTCGGAATGGGCGCCGAGATCGGAATCGCCACGGGCAAGATGCACGCGCGCGGCCCGGTGGGGGCGGCGCAGTTGACCAGTTTCAAATACCTGGTGCGCGGCAACGGCACGACGCGCGCCTGAGGCGCTGCGTCAGAACCGCAGCACCACGCGGGTTGCGCCCGTCTCGGCCGAAACCCGGCGGCCCTGAGCGGCCGCCGTCTGCGGCAGCAGGGCGAACTGCACCTGCGCCGGCGTGACCTTGTTGGCGAATGTGCCGGTTGGGAGGCCTTTCCACAGGTCGGGATCGACATTCATGCGGTCGGCCGTACCAGTGACCGTCCATTTGTCGCCCACGCTGTCGATCTTTACCTCGCCGCCCATCGGCATGGCGCTTTCGCAGCACATGATGGCCAGAAAGGCCAGTTTGATCTGATTGCGCGGCATCGCCTCGGTGACGTTCCAATGCACCCGGACACGGCCCGCGTGGTTGACATCGCGCAGCAGGTCCGTCACTTCGCTGCGGCCTAGCGGCTGATCGCTGGCCGCGCCAAAGGCCACGCGAAAGAACCGAACCCGCGCCCCGGCGCTGCCGACGCTGCCGGTGATCAGTTCCATCTCGGGGCCCTGGGTGCCGCCAACCATCTCCAACAGTTCCAGCCCATTGGTGATCGCGCCGATCGGGCTGATCAAATCGTGGCAGATCCGAGAGCCGATCAACTCGGCCAGGTTGACGTTGGTGTCGCCCATGCGTACCTCCTGTGGTATCCCCCATGCCCGACCCGGAGCCGTCGCATGACAGATCTGAATGCCATTCTTGCACCGGGCATGTTTGTCCGCCACCCAGATTTCCCTGACTGGGGCGTTGGACAGGTCCAGTCCAACATCGGGGGCAAGATCACCGTGAACTTTCGCGACCAGGGCAAAGTGGTGATTGACGGAACACGCATCGCCTTGATGCCGGTTCTTGATCCATGAAACTGGTTTAGGAAAGGTTAACGGTGCTCGCCACCCGGTTCGTGTTGCCATTCGCCGCGCAGCTGCGGTATCAGCGCTGGGATCGCAACAAGACGACGACCATTCCACATGCCGGATACGGGCCCTTCATTCACTGTCAAACTTGCCGAAACCGACGAGGAACTGCGCGCGGCGCAGCGGCTGCGTTATGACGTCTTCGTGCGTGAATTGGGCGGTGGCGGAGAGATGGTCGATCATGCAGAGGGCCTGGAACGCGACCAGTTCGACCCGTATTTTGATCACATGCTGGCCTATGACGACGTCACCGGAGAAGTGGTCGGAGTCTACCGCCTGTTGCCGGATGACCGCGTAGCTGAAGTCGGACGGTTCTACTCTGAGGATGAATACGACCTTACCGTTCTGAAAAACAGCGGCCGCAAATTGCTGGAACTCGGCCGGTCCTGCCTGCATCCGGACTATCGCGGCGGAACCGCAATGTATCATTTGTGGAATGGCCTCGCGAAATATGTGTCCGAACGGGAGATCGAGGTTCTGTTCGGCGTTGCCAGTTTTCACGGCACAGACGTCGAGCACCTTGCCCAGCCTATGTCGATGCTGCATCACAACCACCTGGCTCCACCCGAACTGCGGGTGCGTGCGCAGCCGGATGTTTATCAGAACATGAACCTGGTTCCGAAAGATGCGCTGGATCGACGGAGTGCGATGTTGCAAGTTCCGGCCTTGATCAAGGCCTATCTTCGATTGGGCGGGTTTGTGGGCGAGGGGGCATTCATCGACCATGCCTTCAACACCACCGACGTTTGCCTGATCCTCGACACCACACGGATGAACGAAAGACAGAGACGCATCTATGGCGGAGCGTGACGTGCCAAACGGTGCTGTCTGGCACAGCTCGGACGACCCGGACCCGGTTGAGTTGGGCGTGTGGGGTTGGATTTTGGTGATCCTGCGGGGGCTTCCTCTGGCTGTGCTGGTGTTCGGTGGTCTGATCGTTCTGTTGCTTGTGCGCCTGGTCGAAAGACCCATCTTTGGCCTGCGTCGACCAGTAACGCCCTTCATTGCCCAATTCGTGTGTCGCAATGCGTTTCGAATTCTGGGGATCGGATTTTCAAGCTCGGGTGAGCTGATGCAGCAGCGCGGGGCCGTCGTGGCCAATCACACGTCCTGGCTGGACATCTTCGCGCTCAACGCCCGCAAGCGTGTATACTTCGTTTCCAAGGCCGAGGTGGCGAATTGGCCCGGCATCGGTTGGCTGGCCCGCGCCACCGGAACCGTGTTCATCGAACGCAATCCCAAAAAAGCACGCGAGCAGACCAAATTGTTCGAAGACCGTCTGAAGGCCGGGCACAAGCTGTTGTTTTTTCCAGAGGGCACATCGACGGACGGACTGCGGGTTTTGCCATTCAAAACAACGCTTTTTGCGGCATTCTTTGCAGATGAACTGCGTGATTTCATGTATGTTCAGCCGGTCTCGGTGGTCTACCACGAGCCCGATGGGCAGCCGGACCGGTTCTATGGCTGGTGGGGGGACATGGATTTTGCCCCGCATCTTCTGAAGACGCTGGGCGCGCGGCGGCAGGGGCGGGTCGAATTGATCTATCATTCTCCGGCGCGGGTCAGCGACTTCGATAACCGCAAGGCTTTGGCCGCGCATTGCGAGCAGGCCGTTCGCCACGGGCATGCCTTGGCGCGGCCAGAAAAATAGGGGCAAAAGCCCCTTGCACCGTCAGTCAACCTGCCGTATACGCGCGGCATTCAAATCCGCAGGCGGGGTTTGGTCGTTTTGAGGGAGACATCCTCATCAAGGCCGCCGGTTGGAGCAAACGCTTCTTTCACCCCCGCCAAGGCGAAAACCGGAAAAGGAAAACATAGCATGGCTCTTCCCGAGTTCACCATGCGTCAGCTGCTGGAAGCTGGCGTTCACTTTGGTCACCAGACACAGCGTTGGAACCCCCGCATGGCGCCTTTCATCTATGGCGCACGCAACGGCATCCACATCATGGACCTGACCCAGACCGTTCCGATGCTGGACCAGGCGCTGCAGGCGGTACGTGACACCGTCGCCAAAGGTGGCCGCGTTCTGTTTGTCGGTACCAAGCGTCAGGCTGCACAGCCGATCGCCGAAGCCGCTGAAAAATCGGCTCAGTATTACATGAACCACCGCTGGCTGGGCGGCACGCTGACCAACTGGAAAACCGTTTCCCAGTCGATCAACCGTCTGAACCAGATCGACGAAGCCATGGAATCGGGCGCTGAAGGCCTGACCAAGAAAGAGCGTCTGGGCATGGAGCGTGACCAGGCCAAGCTTCAGGCTTCGCTGGGCGGCATCCGCGAGATGGGCGGCGTTCCTGACCTGCTGTTCGTCATCGACGTCAAGAAAGAAGCACTGGCCATCGCAGAAGCCAACAAACTGGGTATCCCGGTTGTGGCCGTCGTCGACACCAACTGCTCGCCGGATGGTGTGGACTACATCATCCCCGGCAACGACGATGCTGCCCGTGCAATCGCACTGTATTGCGACCTGGCCGCACGCGCTGCACTGGACGGCATGACGGCTCAGCTGGGCGCCGCCGGCGTCGACCTGGGCGAGTTCGAAGAAGCACCGGTTGAAGAAGCCGTTGCAGAAGAAGCCGAAGCGTCGGCCGAAGCGTAAGCTGCCCGTCACGTAAATGACATATGGGGCAGGGTAGACCTGCCCCAATTCCGTTTGAATTGAGGAGAGCCAAGAGATGGCAATCACTGCAGCAATGGTGAAAGAACTGCGCGACTCGACCGGCGCAGGCATGATGGACGCTAAAAAAGCGCTGACCGAAACCGGCGGCAACATGGACGAGGCCGTTGACTGGCTTCGCACCAAAGGTCTGGCGAAGGCCGCAAAGAAATCCGGCCGTACCGCAGCAGAAGGCCTGGTTGCCGTTCACGTCGAAGGTGGCAACGGTGTTGCTGTCGAAGTGAACTCAGAAACCGACTTTGTCGCGAAGAACGCCGAGTTCCAGGAAATGGTCGGCAAGATCACCTACGCAGCCCAGGGCGTTGACTCAGTTGAGGAACTGCTGGCTGCTGATCTGGGCGGCAAATCGGTTGCCGACACGCTGACCGACAAGATCGCCACCATCGGCGAAAACATGTCGGTCCGCCGCATGGCGAAACTGTCGGGCGACACCGTGGTCTCGTATGTCCACAACGCCGCAACCAACGGCATGGGCAAGATCGGTGTTCTGGTTGCTCTGTCGGGCGGCGATGAAGCCATCGGCAAGCAGGTCGCGATGCACATCGCAGCCGTGAACCCGGCCGCTCTGTCCGAAGCCGACCTGGATCCGGCCGTTGTCGAAAAAGAAAAGCAGGTTCAGATGGACATCGCGCGCGAGTCCGGCAAGCCCGAGCAGGTCATCGAAAAGATGATCGAGGGTCGCATGAAGAAATTCGTCGCGGAATCGACCCTGCTGAGCCAGCAGTTCGTTGTGAACCCCGACCTGACCGTGGAAGCAGCGGCCAAGGAAGCCGGCGCAACCATCACCGGTTTTATTCGCCTGGAAGTTGGCGAAGGCATCGTGGTCGAAAAAGAAGACTTTGCCGCCGAAGTCGCCAAAGCGGCTCAGGGCTGACGCCTGTTCAGCCCGGGTTTTCCGGGCTGCTCCAAAAACATCCGAAACCGGTTGCGCGACGCGCGACCGGTTTTTTTTGGCGAATTTCCGATTGATCAGAGGAGTAATTGGAGGGCCCCGCAAGATGGGGATGGTCGAGGCCCCCCAAAATTTCCGACATCGGCACGCGGACGAATAAGCGCCCTTTGTCAGAGCGAACGGAGAGCCTTGGCAATACAAAGATCCGTCCAAATGTTCCTTGGCTAAAGCCACCACTCACGGAACAGGATCAATGTGCAATTTCTGCGCAGTTTTAGGAAGTCATGTATTCCTTACCTAAGGTCAACTGCCGCGCGACAGCGGATTCAGACCTCCATGACGAACATCTGATTCTGCAGCGAAGCCTTCAAAACCGCCTGTGCAGTCGTCTCGACGGAAAGAGCCTCGCGCGCCAGCCTGAGGTGTTTTTCAACAGTTGCCGAAGTCAATCCCATCAGCAGGGCAATGTCCTGGGTCGTTTTTCCGTCACCCACCCATTCCAGAGCCTCTCGCTGCCGCTTGGTCAAGGCGCGGTTCGGGGGATTGTAGGGCAGAGTCAGAATTTTGAGGTGGGCGATGTTGTTCATCAGCAGGATATCATCGCCGTGCTCAGCCCACATCTCGTCCATCTCGTCCTGGCTGCGGTTCAGAGCGGCCAGCGAAATTGCCCCCTTCGACCGCATGGACACCGAAGTGAAACTGATCGTGTAGCCGACGGTGATCCCTTTCGAGCGGTTGAACTCGTACACCTTGCGCTCTTCGTTGGTCATCGTGCCGCTGGACATCATCTCGCGGATCATGCTCCAGCTTGCGGCCCCTTCGTGATCCAGCGCCCATTTCAGCATGGGCGCATGGAAATAGAGACCATCCCGAAGGAAACCGTCCATGTATTCCTTGCAGTGATTGGTCAGGATCACGAAGTCTTCGGGGTCGCCCAAAGACGTTTGGGTGCGGTATTGTGTGTGTCCGTACAACAGGCGGTCAAAACCATACTTGGCCATCTGTTCGGTGTGCGCGGCCCAAAGCTCCTCGAGCGTTTTCACATAGCTCAGAAAGTTGAGGTATTCCTTGAGCGTCATCATGCGCCGCCACCCTCCTGAAGATGCGCGGCCAGCGCTTCCAGCGCTAGAACATAGCTTTGAGCGCCAAAGCCGCATATCTGCCCGATGGCGACGGCCGAGATGTAGGACTTGTGCCGAAATGCCTCGCGGGCGTGGATATTGGACAGGTGAACCTCGACCACCGGCAGTTGAGCCGACGAAATGGCATCCATCAACGCTATTGACGTGTGGGTATACGCGCCGGCATTCAGGACGATCCCGTCATGGGTCCCGCGCGCGGCGTGGATGGCATCGATCAACACGCCTTCATGGTTTGATTGAGCGCACTCGACACGCAACCCGATCGATGCGCCATGCGAAACGCACAAGTCTTCGATCATCTTCAAGGTGGTATGACCGTAAACCTCGGGCTGCCGTGTGCCCAAAAGGTTCAGGTTCGGTCCGTTCAATACAAGAATACTACGCATTATTTTTCTGTCCCCATACCTGTTTCATAGCCGCGAATTGAAAACGCGTCTACCGGCTTTGCTCTCATGAGGCGAGCAGGCGCAGGTCAGGTCTTGGGGACAGGCGGTGAAACGACCGTGAATGTCGTTCCTAGTCGATGGACACGACAACTTTGCCGAGAACCGACCGGTCGCCCAACATCTCCAAAGCTTCGGCGGCGCGGGGCAAGGAGAAGCGGGCGCTGATACGCGGCTTGATCTTGCCGCCATGATACATGGCAAACAGTTCCCGCAAGTTTTCGGCATGTCCGGCCGGATCGCGGAATACGGACGCGCCCCAGAACACGCCGACGATCTCACAGCCTTTGAGCAAAGGCAGATTCAACGGGATGTTGGGGATACCGGCCGGAAAGCCAACGACCAGAAACCGCCCCTTCCAGGCCATCGCGCGCAATGCCGGCTCGGCGTAGTCGCCGCCAACCGCATCATAGACCACGTCAACGCCATCACCGCCCGCCAGCTTCTTGACTTCGGCCGAGAACGCTTTTTGCGCCTCTCGCGTCATCTCCTTGGAGTAGACGATCGTTTCATCAGCGCCCAAATCCTTGCAGAACTGAGCTTTGTCTTCCGTGGACACCGCAGCAATCACACGCGCGCCCATCGCTTTGCCCAACTCGACCGCAGCCGAGCCGACACCGCCGGCGGCCCCAAGCACCAACAGTGTCTCACCGCCCTTGAGCCCGGCGCGATCTTTCAGCGCATGGTAGGACGTTCCGTAGGTGAAAATGAAACAAGCCGCATCCTCGTACGGCATGGACTCCGGGATGGTAACGGCGCTGGCGGCCGGAATGCACAGCTGTTCGGCGAAACCTCCGTGACCTGTCAGGGCCAGAACGCGGTCACCGACCTTCAGATCGGAAACACCATCTCCAACGGCGATCACATCGCCCGACACCTCCCCTCCGGGCGCGAAGGGGCGCGGTGGTTTCATCTGGTACAAATCGCGGATGATCAGCGTGTCCGGAAAATTCACGCCTGCCGCACGTACCCGGATCAGCACCTGACCCTTTTTGGGCGTTGGATCGGGCAGGGTGGTCAGTTCAAGTGTTTCCGGACCACCCGGGGCGACGCTGAGTAATGCTTGCATTTCGTTTTCCGATCCTCGCCATTTGTTGGCCCGAAGGTCGGGTCCTCACACCATGTTGTCAAGGCAGATGTGAAATGCAATTCTGCATAGTGAAACTGACCCGACCTGAAATAGAACTCAGGACGCAATAAAAACGAATTATGGGGAGAGGCTGATGACACCGGAGAACTTATTTTCGCTAGCGGGCAAGACTGCTCTGGTCACGGGCGGCGCGACCGGCATTGGTCGGATGGCAGCCGAGGCTCTGCTGCGCGCGGGTGCGCGGGTGCTGATCGCCTCGCGCAAGGGCGAAGCCTGCGAAGCTGTGGCCGCCGAACTGAACGCGCTGGATGCGTCCGGAACCGCCGAAGGGTTTGCCGGTGACGTCAGCAGCGAGGCCGGCATTGACGCACTGGCCGAAGAGGTGAGCAACCGCACCCAAAGGCTTGATATTCTTATGAACAATGCCGGCGTTTCGTGGGGCGCGCCAATGGGACAGTTTCCCTATGACGCCTGGGACAAAGTCATGTCCGTGAATGTCGCCGGCATCTTTCATCTGACCCAGAAGCTGCTACCTCTGCTGATGCAATCGGGCTCGGACGATGATCCGGCACGGGTAATCAACGTCGCCTCGGTGATGGGCGAGGTTCCGATGGGCGATGGCGCCTACAGCTATTCCGCGTCCAAGGCGGCCGTCATCCATCTAACCAAGATCATGGCAAAGGAGCTGTCGCCCTACCGCGTGACTGTGAATGCTCTGGCACCGGGACCGTTCGTTTCGCGCATGACCGCCTTTGCCACGGCTGACGAAGAAAAACGCGAGAAAGTGGGCAAGTCAGTCCCGCTGGGCCGTGTCGGGCGCGACGAGGACATCGCGGGCTGTATGCTGTTCCTCAGCGGACGCGGCGGCAGTTACGTGACCGGCGCCGTGATCCCGGTCTCGGGTGGTATCAACGTTCTGACCGGAGGAAACATCTTTGCTGATGCCCTGTGAAACCCGGTCCAGTATCAAGCGAGGCCGATCGCATGAGCGATGACCCGAACACTCTCGACCTTGTCGCCGTAGATGACTATCTGCGCGCCAACCTGCAAGGCTATGCCGGTCCGCTTGAGGCGACGAAGTTCACAGTGGGTCAGTCCAATCCGACCTACGAACTGCGCACGCCTGGCAAATCTTATGTTCTCCGGCGCAAGCCGCCCGGAGTTCTGCTGAAATCTGCCCACGCGGTCGACCGCGAATTCCGTGTTCAGACCGCGTTGGCGCACAGCAAAGTGCCGGTGCCGCGCATGTACTTGCTGTGCGAGGATGACAGCATCATCGGCTCTGCCTTCTATGTCATGGAGCGTCTGGACGGTCGGAATTTTCTGGAACCGACCATGAAGGGCGAAACCAACGAAACCCGTAGCGCCGTTCTGGATGAGATGAACCAGGTTCTGGCCGAATTGCACATGGTCGACATCGACGCAGTGGGCCTGTCCGACTACGGACCGACCGGCAACTACTTTGAACGCCAGATCGCGCGCTGGACCAAACAGTATCGCGCCTCGGAAACCGAAACGGTTGCCGACATGGATGCGCTGATCGACGCGCTGGAAAGCTCGATCCCGGCGGATGATGGTCAACGAACGCTGGTTCATGGCGACTATCGCATCGACAATCTGATGTTCGAGCGGGACGGCACCCGTTGCATCGGGGTCCTGGATTGGGAACTGTCCACCATCGGCCATCCCTATGCCGATCTGGCGGCCGTAATCATGCAATGGCAGATGCCGCCGGGCAAAGAGGGTCGGGGGCTGGCCGGCGTTGACCGCGGCAGCCTGGGGCTGCCCAGCGATCAGCAGTTCATCGCCTCATATTGTCAGCGGCGCGGACTACCGGGCATCGACAATTTCGGCTTCTATCTTGCGTTCAATTTCTTCCGCATGGCCGGAATTCTACAGGGCGTCTACAAACGCGCGCTGGACGGGAACGCCTCCGATCCGGCCCGGGCGCGCGCTTTCGGAGCCTATGTGCCCATGTTCGCCAAACATGGCCTTGCAGCGCTGGGATAGAGGGGCAGGCGTGGTTTCCGAGACATCATCTAGCGCCGACACTGGCAAGGATCGGAACTTCGTCACTGCACTGGCGCGGGGGCTTGAACTGCTGCGGTGTTTTCGACACGGCGAAACGGCCCTGACCAACACGGATTTTGCGGAACGCACGGGTCTGCCCAAGCCAACGATCTCGCGGTTGACCCATACGCTGTGCCAACTGGGTTATCTTGTTCAGGATCACGCAGGCGGTTCTTATCGGCTTGGTGTCGGAGTGCTGCGGCTGGGATTTGGAGTTCTGGGGGCGGCTGACATATGCGAGCGTGCCGTCGAGGTACTGAGGGAACTGCGCGATGGAGCCAATCCGTACCTGACGGCCGCCCTGGGCGAAGCGCATCGGGCCGAGGTCGTATACGTCGCGGTCAGCAGGTCGACGCAGAACGTGGCGCTTACCATGCATGTCGGATCCCGGCTGCCGTTGTTCTCCTCGGCCATGGGGCGGGCCATTCTGGTTGGCATGACCGAGGATCAAAGGGAAACGGCTATTGACGCTGCTGGACGCGATCTGAACCTGCCCGAAAATCACCTGCGCGACTCGATAAAAACCGCGTTGGATGAATACGATACACAAGGTTATTGTACCGGATATTCTCTGTGGCGGGACGACGTCCATGCCATTTCCGTTCCGGTGTCCACCGCCAGCGACGGGCGGGTATTTGGATTGAATATCGGCGGGCCCAGCTTTTACGTGACCCCGGAAGAGCTTGAAGGAGACCACGCGCACAAGCTGATAGATGCCGCCCGGCAGTTGGGACTGCGTCCATGAAACCTCAGTGCAACGCCTCGAGTTCAAGTTCTACGTTGGCCAGGCTGTTCTTACCAAAAAACATCTCGGACCCGACAAACAGGCTGGGCACCCCGAAAACTCCGCGGCGAACGGCCGCTTTTGTCTGATCCTTCAGGGTCTGCTTGGCCAAATCGCCGGTGATCGCCTCACGGATTTTTCGTACGGGCAGGTCACGTTCTTGAATGATGTCGGTCAACACATTCAGGTCGTCAATCTTCTGCCCGTGCACCCATATTGCATCAAAAACGGCGTCTACATATCTGCCTTCCCATGATTTTCCCATCGCCGCGACCGCGCCACGCATGGCGAATTTCGTGTTCAGCGGAAAATAGGGGCTCATATGAAAGTTCAGGCCTCGCCGCCGCGCAAAGCGGTGCAGGTCATGGGTCAGATACGCCGATTTCTTCCGATTTTCCGAGAACGCCCGAAATGGGCTCTGGTTGTTGGTAGCCTTGAAAACTGTGCTCAGAAGAACGGGCACAAAGCGAATCTCGGCCCCGTGGCGCGCGGCGAGATCTGGCAAAACCTTATGAGCGAGGTAAGCGTTCGGGCTGCAAAAGTCGTATACGAATTCCACGTTCTGCGTCATCTGGCACCTCCGGCCGGTGGCGAATTCAGGGGTAACGGCTGCAAATCACGAATCCAGAACGCCGTCAGTCTAGCAGTGTCGCGGGTCGTGGCCGAGAGCAGACTTGCAGATCGCCCGCCCGGCAGTTTGCGCCGGCTGTGTTTTTAGGGCTGTTTTTCTTTGCCACAGGACGGCAGGATTGCGCGCAGGTGAAAGAAAAAACGGGGAAATTTCGGCCAATGCAGTTTGATCGGACGAGGCTGAACCGCATTCAGACATGGATGCAAAGGTATGTGGACGAACGAAAATACCCCGGGTGCGCCTTTCTGTTGAAGCAGCACGGGCGCGAAGTTTTCTTTCACGATTGCGGATTGCGCAGTCTCGAGAGTGATTTGCCGTTCGACCGCGAGACCTTGGTTCGCATCTACTCGATGACCAAGCCGGTGACCACGACAGCGCTGATGATCTTGGTAGAACAAGGTCTGATGCACCTTGAGGCGCCGGTATCCGAGTTTCTGCCGGAATTCTCCGAAATGAAGGTGTTGCGGAAAGACGCGCAATCCATTGAACAAACAGAAGACTCGACGCCGCCGACCCTGCATCAATTGCTGACCCACACCAGCGGGCTAAGCTATCCGTTCAATCCGGGCGTTCTGCCTGCCGCAATGGATGCTCAGGACCTGATGTTCAAACCGGACCAGGGTCCACTGGCCGATCAGGTTCGGGCCGTGGCTGCATTGCCGCTGGCATTTCAACCCGGCAGCCGCTGGGAGTATTCGGTCGGCATCGACGTTATCGGACGGGTGGTCGAAGTCGTGTCCGGCAGGAGTTTGGACCAGTTCTTTGCCGATGAGATCTTTGGACCGCTTGGGATGGACGAAACCGGGTTTTCGGTTCCCAAAGGGGCAGGGGACCGGTTCGCCTCGCTCTATACACCGCTCGAGGGAGACGCGATGGCCCTGAACGCGGCCAGGTCCGGCGGCGAAACGTTGCGATTGGTGGATCAGGCCGGAGACACGCCATTCGAAGCGGCCACGCTGTTTTCCGGCGGTGGTGGGCTGGTCAGCACGATCGACGATTTTGCCCGTTTCGCCGAGATGCTGCGCGCAAAAGGGAAAGTGGGTGATCAACGACTGCTGGGCCCGAGCACGGTGGACTTCATGATGCGCAACCACTTGCCGGGCGACATCGCGTCCTTGGGGCCTCAAAGCTTTGCCGAACAGCCGATGGACGGCATGGGGTTCGGGCTTGGCGGCGCTGTGGTTTTGGACCCGGGCCGTGCACGTACCCCCGGATCGGTCGGAGATTTCAGTTGGGGCGGAATGGCGTCGACCTTTTTCTGGGTCGACCAAAAGAATGACATGTCGGCTGTTTTCTTTACGCAGCTATCGCCCTCCAGTTCTTACCCGTCACGCTCAGAACTCAAAGCCCTGGTTCACGCCGCCCTCATTGAATGACCCGCGCGGGCCTGCTAGGCCGATCACGAACAGAACCAGAGAGAGTCGAATGACCGAAGCCGAACGCATCCTGTTGGATTTGCTGGACATTGAACGCCTTGAGGTAGACTTGTTCCGAGGCACCGGGTCCGGCGGTGAAACGCCCACGCGGATATTTGGTGGTCAGGTCATTGCGCAGGCTCTGGCGGCGGCGTACCGAACGGTCGAAAACCGCCTTTGCCATTCACTGCATGCCTATTTCATCCGCCCGGGAGATCCGGAAATTCCGGTTATCTATCAGGTAGATCGCGCGCGGGATGGCGGGTCGTTCACCACACGGCGCGTGGTTGCAATCCAGCACGGAAAGCAGATCCTCAACATGTCGGCCTCGTTCCACATTCAGGATGAAGGCTGGAACCATCAGCACGCGATGCCTGATGTCCCATCGCCCGAAACACAACCGTCCCGCGATGAATTGCGGCAGAAATACCTGAACCGCGTTCCCGAAAGGCTGCGCGCCGAATTGCTGCGCGAACGTCCGATCGAGGTGCGCGAGATTGATCCCTTGGACATATTCCAGCCCGAGAAAAGCGACGACCGAAACCATCTGTGGTTCCGCATGGGAGCAGCGGAACAGGCTGATCACGTGACCCAACACCTGTTGCTGGCCTATGCCTCGGACATGGCGCTGCTGAGTTCCGGCATGCGGCCGCACGGGTTGAGCTGGTTCACGGGCGAAATCAATGGCGCGAGCCTGGATCACGCGATCTGGTTTCATGCACCGGTTCATTTCCAGAACTGGCATCTCTATTCCATGGAGTCGCCATGGACGGGGCAGGGACGCAGCTTCAACCGCGGGTCAATCTATGCGCAGGACGGTACCTTGGTCGCCTCCGTCGCGCAGGAAGGCCTTCTGCGCCGCGCCCGCAAGAAAGACTAGGTATCGCCTGCAAACTGCTGATTCAACTTGTTCATTCCTGAAATCCAACGGTCGTAATCGGCGGTTTTCAAGCGCATGTAATCCAGAACCTGCGGATGCGGCAGAATCAGAAAGGTCTCGGTGCCAATGGCCTCGACACAAGCCTGTGCCACGTCCTCGGGTTCAAGCATGCCATCAATCGCGGCAACTGAGTCTTCAAACCCTTTGGTCATTTCCGATCGGACGGCCTGAGGACACAAGACCGAAACCCGGATGCCTTTGTCGGCATAGGTCAAAGCCAGCCATTCCGCGAAACCAACCGCCGCATGTTTGGTGACTCCGTATGGCGCGGCTCCGGGCTGGTTGAGCAGCCCCGCAGCGGAAGCCGTGATCAATATGTAGCCGCCGCCGCGCGCAATCATCCGCGGCACCAGATGGCGTGCCGTCCACACATGAGACATGACGTTGATCTTCCAGATCCTTTCCCAATGCGCATCGGGAACATCGAGACCGCCAAGCGTCAGAATGCCGGCGTTGGCACAGAACAGATCAATGGGGCCGATCCTGGATTCAACGCTTTCGATCATTTGCTGGATATCGTGTTCGTCGGCCACATCGCATTTGAACGAATGCCCGCCAATGTCCTGGGAGACTGCTAGGGCGCCGGCTTCATCAATATCCGCACAGATCACATGCGCGCCGTCCGCCGCGAAGCGCGTCGCCATACCTTTGCCGATGCCTTGGGCTGCACCGGTAACAACTACGATTTTTCCCTGAAGGTCCATCAGCGCATCCTGTCTTGGGTTCACACAGGACCGTAACAGGTTGAAATAGCACCGCCAACGCGAACGTAGCGGTGCCAGGTCTCACAGTTTTATTTACATAATACCGATTACGCGAACTTTAGATTGAGGATCAGTAGAAGGCCTGCAACCCAGTCTGCGCCCGCCCCAGGATCAACGCATGAACATCATGCGTGCCCTCGTAGGTATTAACGGTCTCAAGGTTGACCATGTGACGAATGACCTGGAACTCCAACGAGATCCCGTTGCCACCATGCATGTCCCGCGCCATCCGCGCGATATCCAACGCCTTGCCGCAATTGTTCCGCTTGATGATCGAGATCATCTCTGGTGCGGCTTCGGCATTGTCCATCAACCGTCCGACTGTCAGGCTGGCCTGCAAGCCCAACGCGATTTCGGTCTGCATGTCCGCCAGTTTCTTTTGGAACAGCTGTGTCTGCGCCAAAGGACGATTGAACTGCTTGCGATCCAATCCATACTGACGAGCCGCGTGCCAGCAGCATTCTGCGGCCCCCATGACACCCCAACTGATGCCATAGCGTGCTCGGTTCAGGCATCCGAACGGCCCTTTCAGGCCCTGGACGTGCGGCAGCAAGGCACTTTCTTCAACCTCCACGCCATCCATCACGATTTCGCCGGTGATTGACGCGCGCAGGCTAAGCTTGTTTTGAATCTTGGGCGCGCTCAGACCTTTGGCGCCTTTTTCCAGTACGAAGCCGCGGATCTTTCCGTCATGCGCTTCGGACTTAGCCCATACTACAAACACATCGGCGATTGGCGCGTTTGAAATCCACATCTTGCTGCCGGTCAGACGGTAGCCGCCGTCGATCTTTTCTGCCCGGGTTTTCATTCCAGCCGGATCAGACCCCGCATCCGGTTCGGTCAGGCCAAAGCAACCGATCCATTCACCGCTAGCCAGTTTCGGCAGGTATTTCCGGCGCTGCTCTTCACTGCCATAGGCATAGATCGGATACATCACCAGCGAGCTTTGCACCGACATCATCGAGCGATAGCCGGAATCCACACGTTCGACCTCGCGCGCGACGAGACCGTAGGTTACGTAACCGGCGCCAATCCCGCCGTATTCCTCGGGAATGGTGGTGCCCAGCAGGCCCATTTCGCCCATCTCACGGAAGATTTCAGGATCGGTCTCCTCGTTCTGAAACGCCTGAGTTACCCGAGGCTGCAGCTTTTCCTGCGCATACGCACGAGCGCTGTCAGCGATCAGGCGTTCATCCTCGGTCAGTTGATCAGACAGGCGGAACGGATCGTCCCAGGTAAAGCGGCCAAGATCGGGCGCATCCTTTGCGCGCAATGCAGGTTTGGTGTCGGGGGCGTTCATCTTCTGGCTCCAAACTGAAGTTCATACGCACCCTACCCTGCAATTTACGCAAAAAACAGCGAGACATTTGCAAGTTTTCATGAGTAAAACGCATAGATGGATACGCCTCGTCGACTTTTTCCGTCAATTTCTTCGCTTCGCGCGCTCGAAGCATTGGACAGGCTGGGGTCCGCCTCGGCCGCCGCGGAAGAGCTTGCGCTGACCCAGAGCGCCGTCAGCCGTCAACTGCAGACGCTCGAGACCCAACTGGGCGTGCAACTCATTCTGCGTGACAAGAAGCGATTGGCGTTGACGCCGGTGGCGCAGGACTATGTCGCGGAAATACGGCAAGGTCTGAACCAAATTGCGCAGGCCTCCCTTAAACTGCACGTCGCGCCAGTGGGTGGAACGCTGAATCTGGCAATCCTGCCGACATTCGGAATGCGTTGGCTGGTGCCACGGCTGCCGGATTTTGCCCGTTTGCATCCTGACATCACTATCAACATGTCCACGCGCCTGAGGCCTTTCAATTTCTCGTCGGAACCCTTTGATGCTGCGTTACATTTCGGGGAACCGGATTGGCCCGGAACCGATCGTCTGCTGCTGAAGGTGGAAAGGGTTCTACCGGTATGTGCACCCTCGCTACTGCCAGGAGGCGCGCCGGACGATCCGCGCGAATTGCTGAAACTGCCCCTGCTTCACATCCAGACCCGCCCGCGCGCTTGGCAAGACTGGTTCAAACAAATGGGCGTTCCGCATTCAGGCGCCCTGCCCGGTACGGTGCACGATCAATTCACGACCATCAATCAAGCCGCCCTGCATGGGCTGGGCGTCGCCCTGCTGCCCAACTATCTGATCGAGCAAGACCTGGCGACCGGCAGACTTGTTGCAGCCTGCAAGGATCCGGTTGAAACCATGGGGGCCTATTATCTGGTCTGGCCAAGCTCAAAGTCCGAAGATCCGACACTTCGGCACTTCCGTCACTGGTTGGCGTCTCAGGCCCAAAACGACGAAACTCTGCCCAGATAGGCTAATCCAGCGCGTATCCAGCACCTCGAACCGTTCGAAGGGGGTCGGCTCCGCCAAACGCCGTCAACGCCTTGCGCAGTCGACCAATATGGACATCCACGGTGCGGGAATCGACATAGACGTCGCGCCCCCAGGCACGGTCCAATAGCTGATCGCGACTGAACACGCGCCCCGGCTTCTCCATGAAGGTGCACAGCAGCCGGAATTCGGTTGGCCCCATCCGGAGCGGCTTGCCCGCCCGACTGGCCTTGTGGCTTTCGAGGTCCACGACGATGTCGTGATATTCCAGGGTTTCCGCAGCCGCCGCCGGGCGTACCCGACGCAGTTGAGCTCGGATCCGCGCCATCAACTCCGCCATCGAATATGGTTTGGCCACATAGTCATCGGCCCCCGTCTCCAAACCGCGCACCTTGTCCACCTCATCGGACCGCGCCGACAGCATGATAATCGGAATCGCGCGGGTCTGCGGGCGTGCCTTTAGCTGACGACACAGCTCAATCCCGCTGAGATTGGGCATCATCCAGTCAAGAACAATCAGATCAGGCGCCACCTCTTGGACCAGCACCAGGGCTTCTTCGCCGCTTGCCGCCTGAACCACTTCGTACCCGGCGGACTGCATGTTGTACGCCAGCACCTCGCGCAGCGCGGGCTCATCATCGACAATCAGGATAGTCGGCTGGCCCGTCGGCATGCCGGCCACCTCTTACAGAGATTGCGAGGTGTTGTCTGCTTTCGGGCGGGCTTCGGTCGGCCGTTCACCGGTCACCAGATAGATCACCTGTTCGGCGATGGCAGTGACATGGTCGCCCATCCGCTCGATGTTCTTGGCGATGAAATGCAGATGCATGCAGGCCGTGATGTTGCGCGGGTCTTCAGCCATGAAGGTCAGCAACTCACGGAACAGGCCGTTGTACATCTGATCCACTTCCTGGTCCCGATCGATGACGTCACGGGCCAGTTCAGCATCCCGTTGAATATAGGCATCCAATGCGTCACGCAACATCCGCTCGACCTCGCGCGCCATGCGGCGCAGTGCGGCGGTGCTGCCGCCGATCTGGTTGGCCTCGACCAGAATGGTGGTGCGCTTGGCGATGTTCTTTGCGTAATCGCCGATGCGTTCCAGATTGGCCGAAACCTTGAGAACCGACAGCACCAACCGCAGGTCGCCGGCGGTGGGCGCCCGCAGAGCGATTACCCGGGCGGTTTCCTCATTGATCAGGTCCTCAAGCGCATCGATGGCCTTGTCGCCCTGCCGCACCTGCTGCGCCAGTTCCTCGTCCCGCGTTTCCAGCGAACGGGCCGCACCTGTGATCGCGGCCTCGACCAGACCACCCATTTTCATGATGTGGGCTTGAACCGCCTCAAGATCGCGGTCGAAGGCAGATGCAATATGTTGTTCGCTCATGGTCTTTTACCTGTTCTCAGCCGATGCGGCCGGTGATGTAGCTTTCGGTACGCGGGTCTTCGGGGTTGGTGAAGATTTGGGCGGTATCACCGAACTCGACAAGATTGCCCAAGTGAAAAAACGCCGTTTTCTGGCTGACGCGCGCCGCCTGTTGCATCGAATGGGTGACGATCACGACCGAAAACCTCTCACGCAGTTCATCGATCAGCTCTTCGACCTGGGCGGTGGCAATCGGGTCCAGTGCCGAACAGGGCTCGTCCATCAACAGAACTTCGGGTGCCGTGGCGATGGCGCGTGCGATACACAGGCGCTGTTGTTGCCCTCCTGACAAACCAGTACCAGGGGCATCCAGGCGATCCTTCACCTCGTCCCAGATGGCGCCGCGGCGCAAGGATTTCTCGACGATCTCGTCAAGTTCGGCCTTGGTCTTGGCCAGACCATGAATGCGCGGGCCGTATGCGATGTTGTCATAGATCGACTTTGGAAAAGGGTTGGGTTTCTGAAACACCATGCCGACCTTGGCGCGCAGTTGCACGGGGTCGATCCGCTTGTCATAGATGTCTTCCCCATCCAGACGGATTTCACCCTCGACCCGACAGATGTCGATGGTGTCGTTCATCCGGTTCAGACACCGCAAAAAGGTAGACTTGCCGCACCCCGAGGGCCCGATGAACGCCGTAACGGTCTTGTCCTGGATTTCTACATTCACGTCCTTGATGGCGTGCGTGTCACCATAGAACACGTTCACGTTCCTGGCTGAGACCTTGAGGGTTTCGGTTTCCAATGCGCTATCCACGGGTGGCGGGTCCTTCGTTTTTTGGTCCGAGTACTCGGCTTGACCGTTCCTAGCCTATCACGCGCCAGTCTTACATGGGCAAAATGACGGTGAACACCGCGCCCTTTCCCAAATCACTTTCCACCCGCAACCGACCGCGGTGGCGGTTGATGATGTGCTTGACGATAGCCAGGCCCAGCCCCGTCCCCCCCAACTCGCGCGAGCGGTGGCTGTCGGCGCGGTAAAACCGTTCGGTAAGTCGAGGCAGATGAACCGGATCGATGCCAGGGCCCTTGTCGATGACCCTCACCCGGGCGGCCGGTCCCCGGATCGCGGTATCCTGATCTGAAACCGTCACTTGCACATCGACACCGCCACCGCTACCGCCATATTTGATCGCGTTTTCAATCAGGTTGGTGAAGACCTGCCGCAGCTGGTCATTGTCGCCCGGAAGGCGAACGGGGTTATCCGGGGCGCTCAGAGACAGGCAAACGCCCGCGTCATCCGCCAAGGGGCGCAACGTCTCGAGCGTCACGCGCAGCAGCTCGATCAGTTCAATCTGCTGCCTTGGCCGAACGCGCTCTTCGCTCTCGACCCGATTCAACGACAGCAGGTCACCGACCAGACGGTTCATCCTGTTGGCCTCGGCTGTCATGATCTTCAGGAATCTGTCCCGGGCCGCCGCGTCATCCTTGGCCGGTCCTTGCAAAGTCTCGATGAAGCCCATCAGAGCGGTCAGTGGGGTACGAAGTTCGTGGCTGACATTGGCAACGAAGTCACGGCGCATCTGGCTGGCCTGTTCAAGGTGGGTCACATCCATGAACGTTGCCAGAACCGCGCCACCGGAAACCGCGCCAACGCCCTGCATGTACCGACAGTGGACCTGAAACGCAGTGTCCTGTGCGCCGTCGTTCGCCAGATGCCGGCTGTTGGCCGGCCCCTTGCTCCGCAAGCTTTTCTCCATCGCTTCGATGACCTGCGGCTGTCGCAGGATCGTCGCAAAATGGCGACCGTCGATGTTTCGGCCCAACAGCGCACGCGCATCCGCGTTCGAGGCGATGATCCGCTCGGTCTGATCGACCATCAATGCGGGCATCGGCAAAGCAGAGACGACTTCGGCAAGCAGTTCGTTGCTCATGACCGGTTCACAGGACCTATGCGACGGGCGAAACGGGCGTCAGCGTTTCCCGGAACTTGCGCATGTTCTCTTGATAGTGGAGCGCGCTGAACGTGATCCGCCGGGCCGCCGCTTCGTCCAGTTGCCGGACCACCTTGCCAGGGGCTCCCATCACCAGCGAGTTGTCGGGGATCTCCTTGCCTTCCGTGATCAGGGCCCCTGCCCCGATCAGGCAGTTCCGGCCGATCTTCGCGCCGTTCAGGACGATGGCTCCCATACCAATCAGGCTGTTGTCACCGACGGTGCAGCCATGCAGCATCACTTTGTGGCCGATGGTGCAGTTCTTTCCGATCGTCAGAGGAAAACCAGCGTCGATATGCATCACGCAGTTCTCCTGCACGTTGCTGCCCTCGCCAACGCGGATTTCTTCGTGATCGGCACGGATGGTGCACCCGAACCAGACGGATGCACCTCGCTCCAGGACGACTTTGCCGATCAGGTTCGCGTCCGGTGCAACCCAGCTGTCTTCGTGGATCTGCGGGACGTCCTGTCCCAATGCGTAAATGGTCATGACATGCTCTCGAATTCGTATTGAAGGGCGCGGACGTGATCCTGCAACCGGGGCTGCTGAATACGGCGCATCCGCTCGGCGCTGACGATCGTCTTCAGCTTTTCCTCGGTTGCGGCCAGATCGTCATTGATCAACACATAGTCGTAGTAGCCCCAATGGCTGATTTCGTCCCAGCTTTTCATCATGCGCTTGGAAATGACGTCGGCGCTGTCCTGACCGCGAGTTTCTAGCCGGCGGCGCAGCTCTTTGATCGATGGCGGTAGAATGAAAATGGACAAAGCATGTTTGCCCAGTTCGGAATTCCGGATCTGCACTTCACCCTGCCAGTCCACGTCAAACAGCACGTCACGCCCGCTCTGGATCGCTTCGCGCACTGGCCCAGCGGGTGAGCCGTAGAAATTGCCGAACACATGGGCATGTTCCAGCATCTGTCCATTTGACACCTGCTGGCGGAAATCATCTTCGCTGAGAAAATAGTATTCGCGTCCATGTTCCTCACCCGGGCGCGGGGCGCGGGTAGTGGCCGAGATCGAAAACTCGAGATCGGTGTCCCACTCCATCAGGCGACGGGCCAAAGTGGATTTTCCGGCACCCGAGGGCGACGAAAGGATGATGAGTAGACCGCGGCGATCCGCCATTACACTTTTCCTTGCTTATTCGACATTTTGCACCTGCTCTCTCAACTGATCGATCACCGCCTTCAACTCCAGTCCGATCGTTGTCAGGTCCGAATTCTGGGATTTGGAGCACAGCGTGTTGGCCTCGCGGTTGAACTCCTGCATCAGGAAATCCAACTTGCGGCCGACCGGGGCCTCCTGCTCCAGCAGAGCGCGCGCGGCTACGACATGGGCGGCCAGGCGGTCCAGTTCTTCGGTGATGTCCGCCTTGACCGCGATCAGGGCCAACTCCTGCGCCACCCGGTCGGGATCGGCGCCCTGGCTGTTTTCCATTACCCGCGCAAGGTTCTGGCGCAGAGTGTCGGTCATGGCTTCCTTGCGCCGCTCGGCCAGCTCGCTGGCCTGCTCGGTCAGGGTCTGGATCTGATCCAACTGGGCCGACAGAATGGAAGCCAGGGCTTGCCCCTCATCCCGGCGCATTGTCACAAACTCGGCCAGCAGACTGCCAAATTCGGATTTTAACGCCTCGACCAGCGGAGCGGGATCGTCGTCTTCGGCTGCCGCGTCCAGCATCCCCTTGAGCATCAGCAGATCGCTGGCCTTTGACGGAGCAAGCGCGACGCCCTTGTTGACTGCCAATTCCTCGGCCTGCGCCAGCGCATCCAGCGCGGCGCTCATTGCGACTTCGTTCAGTTTCAGTTCGGCGGCGGTTTCTTCGCGGGCAACGCGCAAGCTCAACGTCACGTTGCCCCGGCTGATCTGTTTGGACATATCCGCGCGCAGTGCAGCCTCAAGTCCCGTCAGCCAGTCCGGCACCCGCAACCGCATGTCCAGACCCTTGCCGTTGACACTGCGCAGTTCCCAGCTCCAGCTGTGCGGCCCCAATGCGCCCTTCCCGGATGAAAAACCGGTCATGGATTTGATCATGCCTGCCCTTTCCCACTGCTGCGCAGCTTTGTTCTGCTGCACCTAAAGCTATCGTACCCCATAGGGCAAGACCTTGCCGGATGTGCAATTCATCGCAAGAAGTTAACCATTCCTTAAAGATTTGGTCCAAAATTGAATAAACCCGTGTCAATCTGTCAGTCGAAGGATGGGTCGGCCGCTATCGCTTTGCATGGCGCACGGACCGGATGGCCGCCAATCGACACGAGGTGCATGGTAATGAAAACCTTCTTCTGGAATGGTTCCGGGTCGAAAGCTGGAAAGATCATCGCAATGGATCGCTTTGACAGTGGGCGCAGTCTGTCCCCCATCCGTCAGGCTGAGGCGTATTGGACCGCGCTGCTGAGCGGCGACGGCGTTCCCAAGCGTTCCCAGATCGACCCACGCGGCCTCGAGAACATTCTGGAATACGCATTCATTCTGGAACGCATCGCGCCCGGCCTCGCCCGGTTTCGACTGGCGGGAAGCCATCTGAACAAGATCGCGGGGATGGAGGTGCGCGGAATGCCTCTGACCGCCTTCTTTGATCCCAGCGCCCGTGATCAGGTGTCAGAGGCGCTGGAAGAGGTGTTCGCCGCTCCGGCGACCGGTGAGTTCAGCCTTGTTTCAAAAGGCAAGCTCGGCCGGACGCGGCTGCAGGCCCGCATGATCCTGTTGCCCCTCAGAAGCGATCTGGGGGATGTCAGCCGGGTGCTGGGTGTGATGGTCAGCGATGGCACGATCGGCGCTACTCCGCGCCGGTTCGGAATCGAGGACACTCGGATCCGCGCACTGGTGAACATTCAGGATCAGGCCCACAACAGCCGGCCTATCGAGGCGGGCTTTGCCGAGGATCAGGCCGATTTCCAGAGACCGGCGAAACACCTGCGGCTGGTCTTCTCTCGCGACGAGTGAAAAGCAGAACGGCGGACCCGAGGGCCCGCCGTTTGCGTTTCAATCCGACATGCCTCAGCTTGCCGCGCGGTCCTTTCGGTCACGGCGCAGGTTGGTCAGCTCTTCAGCCACCAGGAACGCCAGCTCCAGCGACTGCGATGCGTTCAGGCGCGGGTCGCAGGCGGTGTGGTAGCGGTCCGACAGGTCCTCTTCGCTGACGGCGCGGACGCCGCCGGTGCATTCGGTCACGTCCAGTCCGGTCATCTCGAAATGCACGCCGCCGGGGATCGTGCCCTCGGCCTGATGCACGCCGAAGAAATCCCGAACCTCGCGCAGGACCGATTCGAACGGCCGGGTCTTGTAGCCGGTGGCCGACTTGATCGTGTTGCCGTGCATCGGGTCGCAGACCCAGGTCACCTTGGCGCCCTCTTCCTTGACGGCCTTGATCAGGCGCGGCAGGTGCTCGCCCGCTTTGCCCGCGCCGAAGCGCGCGATCAGGGTCAGACGGCCTTCTTCGTTGTCCGGGTTCAGCTTGGACATCAGAACCTTGAGGTCCTCGGCCGTGGTGGTCGGGCCGCATTTCAGGCCGATCGGGTTCAGCACGCCGCGGCAGAATTCGACATGCGCGCCGTCGGGCTGACGGGTGCGGTCGCCGATCCAGATCATATGGCCCGAGCCGGCCAGCCATTTGCCCGAAGTCGAATCCAGTCGCGTCAGCGCTTCTTCATACTCCAACAGCAGTCCTTCGTGGCTGGTGTAGAACTCGACGGTCGAGAATTCATGCGTGGTATCCGCGGTGATGCCGGCGGCCTCCATGAAGTCGATCGTGTCCTGAATGCGGTCGGCGATCTCGGAATACTTCTGCACGTCCTGTTCGTTGGTGAAGCCCAAGGTCCAGGAATGCACACGGCTCATGTCCGCGAAACCGCCGGTCGAGAACGCGCGCAGCAGGTTCAGAGTGGCTGCAGCCTGGGTATAGGCCTGCAGCATCTTTTCCGGGTTCGGGATACGTGCTTCGGGCGTGAAGGCCAGTTCGTTGATGATGTCACCACGGTAGCTGGGCAGTTCCACACCATCGATCACTTCGGTCGGCGCGCTGCGCGGCTTGGCGAACTGGCCAGCCATACGGCCCACCTTGACCACCGGAACCTTGGCACCATAGGTCAGAACCATCGCCATCTGCAGCATCACCTTAAAGGTGTCGCGGATCGCATCGGCGCTGAACTGGTCGAAGCTTTCGGCGCAGTCCCCACCCTGCAGCAGGAAGGCCTCGCCACGGCCGGCCGCGCCCAAATGCTGTTTCAGACGCCGGGCCTCGCCCGCAAAAACCAGCGGGGGATACTGCGAAAGCTTGGCCTCGACTTTGGCCAGCGCGGCCGCGTCGGTATAGTCTGGCATCTGAACCCGCGGCTTGCTGCGCCAGTTCGTTTTTTGCCACTCGGTCATAGCTTTGATCTCCGCTGAGGTAATTCAGGTGGTCTCTATACAAAATCCATAGACCAGAGACCATATCCGATTTGCGCCTCTTGACGTCGGAAACAAGCTTTGAGCATGGTGTCGGTCAAATTCGCCGCAGGCCTCGGGCCTCGGCCCGCCGAATCAAGGACAGTTCGCCATGCAAGAGCAACGCCAAGTTGTCACTGTGGACAAGCGCGCGGCCAAGCCGCTCAATTTCGTATTCGTGTTGCTCGACAAGTTTTCGTTGCTGTCTTTTGCCTCGGCACTGGACAGCCTTCGGATTGCCAATCGGATGGCGGATCAGCAGATCTATACCTGGTCGCTGGCCGGTGAAGGCGGAGAGGTGGTCAGCTGCTCGGCCGGGACGACGTTCGAGCTTGACCGCGATCTGGACGAACTGCAGCGGGACGAGGTGATCCTTGTATGTGGCGGCGTCGATGTTCAGGCGGCGACCACCAAAAAGGTTCTGAACTGGCTGCGCCGCGAGGCCCGCAAAGGTCTGAAGATCGGTGGCTTGTGCACAGCCGCCTATACCCTTGCCAAGGCCGGCCTGCTGGACGGCAAACGCGCCACCATCCACTGGGAAAACGCCGACAGCTTTGCGGAAGAGTTCGAAAATGTCGAACTGACGAAATCCGTCTTTCTGATCGACGGCAACCGGATGACAACGGCTGGTGGCACCTCGTCAATCGACCTGATGCTGAAGCTGATTGCCGATGACTACGGTGAGGAGTTGGCCAATGCCGTTGCCGACCAGATGATCTATTCCTCTATCCGCACCGATCAGGACACCCAGCGCCTTTCGACGCCCACGCGGATCGGCGTGCGCCACCCCAAGCTGAGCCAGGTCATCCTGATGATGGAGAAGAACATCGAGGAGCCGATTTCGCCCTCGATCCTGGCCAAGGATGTTGGCATGTCGACTCGCCAGCTCGAGCGGCTGTTCCGCCGGTATCTGAGTCGTTCGCCCAAGCGCTATTACATGGAACTGCGGCTGCACAAGGCGCGCAACCTGCTGATGCAGACCGACATGAGCGTGATCAACGTGGCCTTGGCCTGTGGCTTTGCCAGCCCCAGCCATTTCTCGAAATGCTACCGCGCGCATTACAACACCACGCCCTATCGCGAGCGTGGAACGCAGAGCGGACGGCTGTCGGTCTGACCCCTAGAACTTCGCCAGAATGGGCTCGGGGCTGGTGTTGATGCTGAACTGCAGAACCATCACGCCGTCGTCGCGTTGGTGCAGAAGGGCGTAATAGAAGAGATAGCTGTTCTTGTCGTTCCAGTAGATCCGCATTTCCTGCGCGAACCCGTTCTCAAGCTCGACCCGTTTGGCAACGTCGGCATTGGTCAGGTAGTACGGAACAAGGTCACGCAGCTGCCCTTGCACGACTTAAATCTGCTGGGGCGTGTATTCGTCAGTGCCGCCCAACCGGGTGATGACGTTCGAGAACTCGCGGTTCTTGATCTTGGTGTCGACGAAAGCTTCGTAATCGGCATTGGTCGCAAAGACCGCGTCGGCCGCGGCGGGAAGTGTCGAAAGGGACAAAAATATCGCTGCGAGAATGCGGAACATATCAATCCTCCTAGAAGTGCATTGCTGCACTCCTAGGACGAACGGGAAATCCTGTAAACCGCACCCTGCCCGACCGAGATGAACCAGATCGCACCGTCTGGGGCCTGCACGATGTCGCGGACCCGTTCGGTCTCGGGGCCTTTGATCTGCTCGACCTCGCGCAACGGGTTTCCGGACAGCCGTGCGATATAGTCGAATTTCAGCGAACCCACGAAGATGTCACCCCGCCATTCGGGAAACATCCCGCCGGAATAGACCATCAAGCCCGACGGCGCGATGGACGGATCCCAATACAAGCGGGGCTGTTCCATTCCGTCTTTGCTGGTGCCTTCGCCAATCTTCTCTCCGGAATAATGCGTCCCGTAGGAAATGACCGGCCAACCGTAGTTGGCGCCGGGTTTCACAAGGTTCACCTCGTCCCCGCCCCTGGCGCCATGTTCCGAGACCCACAACCGGCCGCTCGTATCAACATCAGCGCCTTGCGGGTTGCGATGACCAAAGGACCAGATCTCGGGGCGGATGCCTTCTTGCGCGACAAACGGATTATCCGCCGGGATCGAGCCATCGCGGTTGATCCGAATAACCGTCCCTATGTGGTTCGAGCGGTCCTGCGCGCTTGGCCTGTCGCCACGATCCCCCAAAGTGATGAACAGCGTCCCGTCCTGCGCCTCGACTACGCGCGATCCGAAATGCCGGCCGCCCGAGCCTCCGGGAACCGCTTCGAATACCACCTTCAAGTTGGTCAGCCGCTTGCCGTTCTCGGACAGGCGCGCCACGGCAACCGCCGTACCGGCCCCGCCGCTCTGTGGCTTCGAGAATGTGAGAAACACCTCTCTGGTGCGGTCAAAATCGCGGGCTATGGTTACGTCCAGCAGACCGCCCTGCCCCTGCGCCGCGACTTTCGGAACGCCCCGGACCTTGGTGGCCTTGCCGTCACGTGCCAAAAGCAACTGGCCGTCGCGCTCTGTAACCAAAAAACTGCCATCGGGCAGCAGGCCGATCGCCCAGGGCGTATCGAGGCCGGCAAGCATGGTCGTGACCGAGACCTCGCCTGCGGATGTCTTCAATGACTCGCCCGACGCGACGCTGCCGCAAATCATCAGAATGAGAATCGTGAAAACCCTGATCATATCTATCGCTCCAATCCCGGTCAGAATGAGCCGCCCGGGAACCAAACCCTAGAAAACAAATAGAGTTGTTCAGCCAAAAGACACATTCCTGTTTGGACTTTTCTTTTCTGAACAGCTTGCCTAGGGTCTTGCTCAGAACGAATACGTTCCAACAAGGGAGTAACCTAATGAAAAAGCTGCTTACTGCGACTGCAGCAACCGCATTGCTGGCCGGTGCCGCAATGGCCGAAGACGTCAAACTGGGCGTTCTGTTCGGATTTACCGGGCCGATTGAATCACTGGCCCCGGCAATGGGTTCGGGCGCTGAACTGGCGATGGCCGAAGTGACCGAATCCGGCAAGCTGCTGGGCGGCGCCACCGTCACCCCGTCGCGCGCCGATACCGGCTGCATCGACAACGGCCTGGCCACCTCGAACGGCGAACGCATGATCGCCGATGGCGTCGCCGGCATCATCGGCGGCGACTGCTCGGGTGTAACTGGCGCAATCCTGCAGAACGTCGCTATTCCGAATGGCATGGTCATGATCTCGCCGTCAGCGACCTCACCCGGTCTGTCGACGATGGAAGACAACGGGCTGTTCTTCCGCACCGCCCCGTCGGATGCGCGCGAAGGTCAGGTTATGGCTGACATTCTGAAAGACCGCGGCATCAATTCGATCGCTCTGACCTATACCAACAACGACTACGGCAAAGGTCTGGCCGACGCGATCCAGTCGTCGTTCGAGGCCGTGGGCGGTGAAGTGACCATCGTTGCAGCACATGAAGACGGCAAAGCGGACTATTCGGCCGAAGTCGGCGCACTGGCCTCGGCGGGTGGGGACATCCTCGTGGTTGCCGGTTACCTGGATCAGGGTGGTCTGGGCATCATCCAGTCCGCTCTGGACAGCGGCGCGTTCGACACGTTCGGTCTGCCGGGCGGCATGATCGGTGACTCGCTGCCTGCGAATGTCGGCCCCGATCTGGACGGCTCGTTTGGTCAGATCGCCGGTTCCGGCGGTGAAGGCGCCGAGAAATATTTCGCGATGGCCGAAGCCGCGGGCTTTGACGGCTCGTCGCCCTACTCGCCCGAAAGCTATGACGCTGCCGCGCTGTTCATGCTGGCCATGCAGGCCGCAGGGTCGGCCGATCCGGCCCAGTACGGTGGCAAGATCCTGGATGTGGCCAACGCCCCCGGCGAGAAGATCTACCCGGGTGAACTGGCCAAGGGTCTGGAACTGCTGGCCGCTGGTCAGGACATCGACTATGTCGGCGCTTCGGGTGTCGAACTGATCGGTCCGGGCGAAAGCGCTGGGTCCTACCGCGAGATCGAAGTGAAAGACGGCAAGAACGAGACCGTCAAGTTCCGTTGATCCGTCAGCTGACCGCATGATACCAAGCAGCCCGGGCCTTGTGCCCGGGCTGTTTCAATGACAAAAGGCGCCACCTTATCTTTGGGATGGGGCAACACGAAGAACCGCGAAAACCGCGGACAGGGGAACACATGATCGTCGTCGAGGACGTGCACAAGCATTTCGGCGGTTTCCATGCGGTGGACGGGGCATCGCTGGAGATCGAAAAGGGCTCGATTACTGGCCTGATCGGTCCAAACGGGGCCGGAAAAACCACTCTTTTCAATGTGATCGCGGGTGTTCTGCCTCCGAACAGCGGCAAGGTCTGGATGGATGGCGAAGACATCACCGGCCTGCCGCCCCATGATCTGTTTCACAAGGGGCTGTTGCGCACGTTCCAGATCGCGCACGAGTTCTCGTCGATGACATGCCGCGAAAACCTGATGATGGTCCCCGGTGGCCAATCCGGTGAATCGCTGTGGAACACATGGTTCGGCCGCAAGCGGATTGCGGATGAGGAACGCGCCCTGCGCGCCAAGGCCGACGAGGTGCTTGAGTTCCTAACCATCGAACATTTGGCCGACCACAAGGCGGGTCAGGTCTCGGGCGGCCAGAAAAAGCTGTTGGAACTGGGTCGCACGATGATGGTGGACGCCAAGATCGTGTTCCTGGATGAGGTCGGCGCAGGCGTCAACCGCACCCTGCTGATGACCATCGCCGATACGATCCTGCGTCTGAACAAGGAACGCGGCTATACCTTCGTCGTGATCGAACACGACATGGATTTCATTGGCAAGATCTGCGATCCGGTGATCTGCATGGCCGAGGGCAAGGTGCTTGCGCAAGGCACGCTGGACGAGATCAAGGCCAACGAGCACGTCATCGAGGCCTATCTGGGCACTGGGCTCAAGAACAAAGACCAGTTGGAGGCCGGGGCATGAGCGACAATCCCTATCAGGACGACAAGGGCAACAAGGACGCCTCGATCACCAACACGCATGGCATCGGCACAATGACGCCGGCCCATCGGGTCAGCGGCAAGACCCACCGGGTAGAAGGCGGTCCATTCCTGATCGGTGACACCATGACCGGTGGGTACGGCAAAGGCCCCGACATTCTGCACGATTGCACGATCGCCGTGGACAAGGGCGAAATCGCCGTGATCGTCGGCCCCAACGGCGCTGGCAAATCCACCGCGATGAAGGCCGTCTTCGGCATGCTGGACGTGCGCGCCGGATCGGTGCGGTTGGATGGAGAGGACATCACCAACCTCAGCCCGCAGGACCGGGTGATCAAAGGCATGGGCTTTGTGCCCCAAACGCAGAACATTTTCACCTCGATGACGGTTCAGGAAAATCTGGAAATGGGCGCGTTCATCCGCACGGATGATTTCTCGGACACGATGGAACAGGTGTTCGAGCTGTTCCCGATCCTGCGAGACAAACGCAACCAGGCGGCGGGTGAGCTCTCGGGCGGACAGCGCCAACAAGTGGCCGTCGGCCGCGCGCTTATGACCAAGCCCAAAGTGCTGATGCTGGACGAACCGACTGCGGGCGTTTCGCCGATTGTGATGGACGAACTGTTCGACCGCATCATCGAAGTGTCG